>JAYVYS010000872.1:0-4514 GCA_043784005.1 Isosphaeraceae bacterium | reverse complement strand
GGACCAAGGTGGGCCTCGAAGACTCGACCCACCCTACGCCTCATGGCTTACATATAACCAACCGCGTAACTGATAGACGGATGACGAATGAAAGTTTTTTCGGCACTTTTTGGTCCGTCATTCGCCATTTCATGAACAGGGTTAGCGAGCCATCTTTTTGGCCTGTTCTTCGGCCTGTTCGATGACACCGACGTAGAGGAAAGCCCCTTCGGGTAGGTGGTCCCACTTGCCGTCGCAGAGTTCCTTGAAACTTCGAATCGTTTCGGGCAGCGTCGTGTACTGCCCCGGCTTGTTCGTGAAAGGCTCGGCCACAAAGAAGGGCTGCGAGACAAATCGTTCGATTCGCCTGGCCCGATGCACGATGAGCTTGTCGTCTTCCGAAAGCTCGTCGACGCCGAGAATGGCGATGATGTCGCGAAGTTCTCGGTAACGCTGAAGGATCGTCTGCACGCGACGGGCCGTGTCGTAATGTTCTTGACCCACATATTGAGGGTCGAGAATACGAGAGGTCGAGCCAAGCGGGTCGACCGCTGGGAAGATGCCTTTCTCGGCGATCGAGCGCTGGAGCACGATGAAGGCGTCGAGGAAGCCGAACGTGGTCGCCGGAGCCGGGTCGGTAAGGTCGTCCGCAGGCACGTAGACGGCCTGCACGGAGGTCACCGCACCCGTGGTCGTCGAGGTGATTCGCTCCTGAAGCGCACCCATCTCGGTGGCCAAGGTGGGCTGATAACCCACGTTGGATGGCATCCGGCCGAGCAAGGCTGAAACTTCGGAGCCAGCCTGGCTGAACCGGAAGATATTGTCAATGAAGAGGAGCGTGTCGGCCCCCGTCGAGTCACGGAACCACTCGGCGTTGGTGAGCGCCGAGAGCGCGACGCGGAGCCGGGCACCGGGGGGTTCGTTCATCTGACCGAAGAACATGACGGTGCTGTCGATGACCGACTTACCGCTGGATCCGATCTTGGTTTCCTGCATTTCAAGCCAAAGGTCGTTCCCTTCGCGCGTTCGCTCGCCGACTCCCGCGAAGACGGAGAAACCGCTGTGAACCTTGGCGATACGAGCGATCAGTTCGGTCAGAATGACGGTCTTTCCCAGTCCCGCGCCGCCAAAGAGCCCGATCTTGCCACCACGGACGAACGGCGTGAGCAGGTCGACGACCTTGATACCGGTCTCGAAGACCTCGGTCTTGGGTGAAAGACTATCGAAGGCGGGTGGGTCGCGGTGGATCGGCCAGCGCTCCTTGACGTCGACCGGTCCCCGACCGTCGATGGGTTGACCGAGCAGGTTGAAGACCCGTCCGAGGGTTTCCTTGCCGACGGGAACGGTGACCGGTCCGCCGGTATCAACGACGTCCATGCCCCTTACGAGGCCTTCCGTCGATCCCAGCGCCACGCAACGCACGCGGTTGCCGCCGAGGTGTTGCTGAACCTCACCTGTGAGGTCAATTTTGACCCCTTTTTCCTCGGCGGTGATTGTGCAGGCGTTGTAAATGTCGGGAAGTTGCCCCTCAGGGAACTCGGCATCGAAGGTCGAGCCGATTACCTGGGCAATTCTTCCGGTTGCGGTCGCGGTGGCCATGGATGCCTTTTCCGTTGGTAAGGAAGAACTCACCGTAATCCGGTAGGGTGGGGACTACCCACCGTCTTCGGCCCCGGCCGGTGGGCGATGCCCACCCTACGAGAACGGCGATCTCTGCGATAAATCCACGTCTTATTCGAGCGCCGCGGCCCCGCCGATAATCTCGGCGAGCTCACGGGTAATCTGCGCCTGTCGGGCACGATTGTACAGCATGGTCAACGACTTGATCATCTCGTCGGCGTTCTCGGTTGCTCCTCGCATGGCCACCATCCGCGAGATCTGCTCGCTTACCGCGGCATCAAGGAAGCACTTGAAGAGGCGCACCTTGAACGAGACCGGAACGATCTCTTCCAGGATGCTCTTAGGATCGGGCTCGAATTCATAGGGAACGCGGTCCCCGCGCTTGACTGAGGCGGCGGATGCGGAATCGACTTTCTTAGGCTGGCGGACCGACTGGGTCGCGCTTGCGACCTGAGCGGCGGTCATCGGTAGAAGCGTTTCGACGACGGCAGTCTGCCTTGAGGCGCTTACAAACTGGGTGTAAACGACGTCGAGACGGTCGATCTCACCGCGCTGGTAGAGGCTGATATACCGATCCGCGAGGACTTCGACCTCGGAGAACTGAGGACGGTCCTCGAAATGGGTGTAGGTTGCTTCCATCGGAATTTTACGGAACTTACAGTAGGCGATTCCACGCTTACCGGCGACCTCGGCGGCCATCTTGACGCCTTCGGTATCAAGATCCTGAAACGATCGGACGGCCAGTCGAAGGACGTTGCCATTGTAACCCCCGGCGAGTCCTCGGTTGCTGGAGAGGACCAACAGTCGGGCGTTCTTAATGGTTGAGCGTACCTCCAGCAGCGGGTGGGAGACTTCCATCGCCGAGGCACCCAGGTCCGCGACAAGTTCGGCAATCTTGCGAGTGTAGGCCTCCGCCTCGGTCGCGCGATCGAGGGCCTTTTTGAACCGGGCGGTGGCGATAAGCTCCATCGTCCGGGTGATCTTACGGATATTCTGCACCGACTTGCGGCGCTTGACGATCGCTCGGGCCTTGGCCATCGGTGAGTCTCGCGTTGCGGTCGTCGGAAAACAGAGGACATAATACGGAGGACGGATGACGCTGGAAAATCGATGATACGTAAGGGCCGACGATTTCTGATTCGTCAGGTGTCATCCGACATCAACGATTCTCAACAGTGATTCAGGCCTTGGCACCGGCAAGTTTCGTCGTCGGGACCGTTGAGGGCCGGTAGTGGGCCTTGAAGTCCGTGATCGCCGCCTTGAGGTCGGCCAAGACGGTGTCAGTCAGTTTCTTATCGCGTTGCAGGGCTTCACGCACCTTGGGCCGCTGATCGCGAATGAAGGCGAGAAACTCTTTCTCCCAGCGCTGAACTTCCTTGACAGGAACCTCGTCGAGATAGCCCTCGGAGCCGGCGAAGATGCTCATGACCTGATCGACGACGTCCATCGGCTGGTACTGCGGCTGTTTGAGCAGTTCCACCATGCGATAGCCGCGGTCGAGCTGAAGTTGCGTGGCCTTGTCGAGTTCGGTACCAAGCTGGGCGAACGCTTCGAGTTCGCGGAACGCGGCGAGGTCGAGCCGTAACCCTCCGGCCACCTTTTTCATCGCGGGGATCTGGGCTTTCCCTCCCACCCGAGAAACGCTGATGCCGACGTCGACGGCGGGCCGGACACCCGCGAAGAAGAGGTCGGGCTGGAGATAGATTTGACCGTCAGTGATGGAAATCACGTTGGTCGGGATATAGGCCGACACCTCACCCTCAAGCGTCTCGATCAAGGGAAGGGCCGTGAGCGAGCCACCTGAGGTTGTGGTTTTGACGACCTTGTGACCCTCGGCATAGTTCGCCTTGAGGTCGTGGTTCGCTTCTTCGAGGCCTGGGACGCCGAGGTAGACTTTCTTGTTGACCCCTTGATCACCGGTCACGCTGTCGGTCGACGCCGAGGCGGACAATATCACGTACTTATTCGCAAGTTTGGCCGAGCGTTCGAGAAGCCGGGAGTGAGCGTAAAAGACGTCTCCCGGATAAGCCTCGCGACCTGGCGGACGACGGAGCAAGAGGGAAAGCTCTCGGTAGGCGACGGCTTGTTTCGAGAGGTCGTCATAAACGCAAAGGGTCGCCCCCCCCTTTTCGTACATGAAGTATTCGGCCATCGCGGCACCGGCGTACGGGGCGAGGTACTGCAAGGATGCGGGAGCGCTCGCACCCGCCGCCACGACGATCGTGTAGTCCATCGCTCCGTGCTTTCTGAGCACGTCGACCAGGCTCGCGGTTGTGGATTCTTTCTGGGCCACCGCGACGTAAACGCAGATGACCCCTTGACCCTTCTGATTCAGAATCGCGTCCATGGCGATGGCTGTTTTGCCGGTTTTACGGTCGCCGATGATGAGTTCTCGCTGACCTCGACCGATCGGAGTCATGGCGTCGATCGCCTTGACTCCGGTCTGCATCGGCTCCTCGACCGGCTGTCGATCGGCGATCCCCGGCGCTGCGGACTCCACGGCGCGACTGTGCGGAGTGACGATCGGCCCCTTGTTATCCATCGGCTCGCCGAGCGGATTCACGACCCGCCCGATCATCGCCTCGCCGACGGGGACTCGAAGGAGCTGGCCGGTCGCGGTGACGGTCTCGCCTTCCTCGATCCCGGTGTATTCTCCGAGAATGATCACACCGACCGAGGATTCTTCGAGATTGAAGGCCAACCCCTTGATGGGTTCACCGCTTTTATTTTTGGCCGTGAAGGCCACCATCTCGCCGGTCATCACGCCTGAGAGTCCGTAGACCCGCGCGATCCCGTCGCCGACTTCGAGCACGCGCCCGACCTCGGACCGGGTGACCTCGGCCTGGAACTGCTCGATCTCATTCTGAATGACTGAAGTGATCTCGTCGGCTCTGAATTTCATGCGTCTTTCCTTC
>JAYVYS010000871.1:0-3189 GCA_043784005.1 Isosphaeraceae bacterium | reverse complement strand
GCCGTCGCCGAGTCCTCCCATGTCGTGAAGAAGGAAGTCCGAAAAGGGGAAAAACGTCGCGAAATTCAAGGCGGCCGTCGAACTTGGCCCGGTTTGGAGTTGCGGCAGATGGCAGTGATCGCAACCAAGCGTCTGGAAGACGATTTGTCCGTCCTGGATGTCGCGGGACAGGGGAGTCCTCGGCGGAGGGGCCAAAAACGTAATGAAGTCGGTCAATTGCTGAATCGTGGAATTATCGGGATCGTTCGGAGAGTTGTCGGCAGGATTGGCCTTGAGGAGACTGCAATTCCCTTGTGGGCAGTTTTCGTTGGGAACCGCCGGGGTCGTCACACCCAACTCGTTGGCATAGGCGTCCGCGACGAAGGCGAAGACCGATTCATGCTGGGCTTTCCAGCCAAACCGACCGACGCGATCATGGCCAGTCAGAAAGTCGGGAACCACGCTCACGCGGCCTGCCGTGGCGGGCGAATGCATCGCCTCCATCATCGCGATCTGCTGGAACACCTGATCGGGAACCGCATCGACCAAACCGAGGCCGAAAAGCGGCGTCGTTCGGCGCAACGCGACGATCGTCGCCTCCTTCGGGACGACTTCCCCGATGAAGTTCACGCCGTTGAACTTACCGATCCCTCGGTTCTGAATCAACGGGCCGCCGAACTCGACCATCGGGTCGTACTGCCCAAGCACGAGCCGGCCGATCCGTGTCACAGTGCGCAGGCCTGCGCCTCCTGTCGCTCCGGAGGAGTGGCAAGCGACGCAAGAGTTCTCGGTGAAGACCGGCCCGAGTCCGCCGGCGACATCCTCGACACTGTTGAACGCATCCAGACCGGTCTGGAACCGCGTCCGTTGCATCGGTGACAGGTGCTCAAAAGGATCGCCAGGCGCACCCGGCGGCGGCATCGGAGGGCGTTGCGCTTGAGCCAACGCCATCGCCCCGAGCAGAAAGGCACCACTCAAACCCGCACTCGCTCTGAACCACGACCGACGCATGAAGTCTCTTCCTTTGGTCCCCGGAAGGACCCGAGCACAGTCCAACAAGCGAGGCTAAATCTCGTCCGCGAACGACGCGAACAATCGATGAGCCGCAGAACCGTGGCGAGGCAAAAAATCGCCTGAATGAATTAGCTAATAATCACTTATAAATAACAAACATGATCAAGATAGAGATTAAATCGGATCATCGACCGTGGAGCGACTTTCACCACGCCGCAGAATGGGAGCGAGACCGGCGGCGCGATGCTGATCGGGCGGTTTATCAAGGAGGACGCGAGATTTTTTCCGAATTCCGATGATTCGCACCAAAAACCTGAGCCCATTCGACTCCAGAGGTCGCTTGTTCACGCTTTCGCGCTGCCTTCACACCAACAAACGTAGTGGATGATTGCTTGTGGACAGAGTATCAAAAAAAAGACCCGAATGGCCCCCAATGGGCCACTCGGGTCTCAATGATTTCGGAAGTGAGAGGGGCGATCAGGCGTGATGCCGAATGAGCCAGACGGCCAGAATCACGGCGGAAGTGAAACTGGCGAGGCGGATCGTGAGCCGATAGATCGTGAATCGGCGATTGACGGCGAGGCGGTCTTCCTCGTGGGCCGATTCGGCGTCGAGGGCATCAAGCGACCAGCGTCTGAGGTTTCCGATCGTGTTCATGCCCACCATGTGGACGAGGAGCAGTACGAGGAAACCGAAGCCTTGTTCTAGCCAGGCCTGCCACGGGATCGGCGGGATGCCGGGTTTCCACCAAATCGGGGTGGTCAGGGGGGCATCGGACTGATAGACCGTGAGCTTCACGGCACCGGCGTCTTGGCTGGTTCCATCCGAAACCCGGACGACGAATTCCGCCGGTTTAGGGGTTCCCGCGCGTGGGGTGCCTTTGAGAACTCCGGTTTCCGCGTCGAGGCTCAGGCCATCGGGGAGAGGCTCCGAAACGGTCCATTTCATCGGCCCCTTGGCACCCGTGGCGGCGAGCGCCAGGGTGTAAGGATGCCCGGCGATGGCTTCCGGAAGGGTCTCGGGCGTGGTGAAGGTGAGAGGAGGGGCCTCGGGACCATCGTTTCCCGGGATCCCCGAAGCCGGTAGGTCCGCGCCTTTCGGCAGAAGCGCCATAATGACCATGGTCAAGAGCAAGATGAAGAGCAGGGCACCCGTGAGTTTGGTCACCACGACGGCGACGAACGAGTCTTCGCCCGACCCGCCGAACCCATGGCCTCCCTGCCCGTTGCGACGATTGCGACGCATACGTCCTCGCCTCCCTGGCTCGATTCGGAACGAGAGTCGTGTTCGTGAAGAACCTCAGGCCGCACGGATGCCGTCGTGTCCCGAGCTGCCCGTGCGCTGTTCTTCGAACATCTTTTTGACGATGTTGCGGTAAAGCGAGTTGGCCTGTTCCATGCTGACATTCAGCATGTCGAGCGCGTCTTTGAGGCTAACCATTGTACGGCCAAGCTGCTCTTGCGAGGCGCGGTTGGTTCGCTCGTAGGAATGTGCCAGAGAGTTCGCGAGCGACTCGACGGCCGCGCAATTTCGGTCGAGGCCCCGCTTGATCTCGATCAGATGTTCGGTCGGGGCGTGCTGAGTGGTCATCAGCGACTCGATCCTGCCGAGCGCGGCGACGCCCTTGCGGATCGAGTCGGATGCCGTGCCAAGGGATTCGAGATCGTTACCGATCCGGCCAATGGCCTCGGCACCGCGCTGGAAGCCGTTCAGGGCGTTAGGGAGCCGATCGACGGTCGCCGCGAACTTTTCGAGGACACCCGTGAGATCCTTCCGCAACTGTTCAAGGTGGGCTCCGTCGCCCCCCGCGTTCGAGGCAACCGCTTCGTCAACGCCGAACTGGGGTAAGACGTATTCGACGACCCAGCGGTCCACCCTGGCGAGTTGATCTTCCATCCGGCGAAAGACCAGCGTCAACACGAGCATGAGCGAGGCACTCAAAAAGAGGGCCAGAAGCGTGCTGTCAAAGGCGATTTGCAACGCACCCGTGACGCTCGTCAGGTTGCTCATGAAGCCATCGAGATTTTTGACCATCGGCAAAACTTTGCTGATGTTCATGAGCGCCTTCGAGATTCCCTCCACAGTGCCGATGAACCCGATGACCGGCAGCAGATAGAGGATATAACGAGTGAGTGTGAACCTTCCGGCGGCGTACTCTTGATCGAGCCCCGAGCCTTCGCGGTTGATCTCCATGAG
>JAYVYS010000870.1:0-3104 GCA_043784005.1 Isosphaeraceae bacterium | reverse complement strand
AGTTGCGACGCGACGATATCGGGAACATATTCCCAGCCAATTCCTTAATCCGGGCGAATCGAAAAGACACGCCATTCGACACTTGTCGATCATGCGTGTCTCGCTCCTTTTTTTTAGAGTACGATAGATCACTAGAGTTTGTGTCGCGGGCAACACAACGACGCCGTTTCTTTCCTCTTGCCGCCAGATATTCTTAATGAGCCCATGGAGTGCATTCGGCTTGGCGATCCTGTTGCTTTCGCTCCCCTGGCTTCTGATGCCTCGGAGACGTTTTCGAGAACTGCACGGGTTTGTGGGTCTCCTGTGGTATTTGAACGCCGCCTATTGTGCATTCTGGCATCGCCTCCGAGTCCTAGGGTCTGACCCCCTGCCGCCCGCGGGGCCTGCGATTCTTATTACAAACCATACATGTTGTATCGACCACATGTTGCTGCAAGCGGCGACACGCCGCCTTTTGGGCTTTATCATCGCCAGGGAGATCTACGAGATCTGGTGGTTCAAGCCGTTCTGTGACCTGAGCGGTTGCATCCCCGTGAAGCGCGACGGAAACGACCTCGCGGCGATGCGAGCCGCACTGCGCGCACTTGACCAAGGGAGAGTGATGCCGGTCTTTATTGAGGGCAAGATCACCCCTAGGGCGGGGAGGGAACTCGGAAAAGGTAAACAGGGCGCAGCGTTCCTGGCGCTGAGGACCAATGTTCCTGTGATTCCGGTCTATATCTCAGGAACACCCGAAAGCAATCAGATCTTCCCCTCGCTGAGAACCCCGTCAAACGCCAAGATTCGGTTCGGCCCTGTCATCGACCTTGCTGATCTCCGGAGACGCGGGGAGGGTGATCGCGAACGGTTATTGGAGGCGTCAGAGCGTATGATGGATGCGCTTAGAGCCCTTCGCGATCAAGTTCTGGTGGATCTCGGCGAGCAAGATCATTCGAAAAAGGCATTGGACCCTTCCGATGGATCTGGATCTGAGGACCGTTCTTTCCAACTATCCAGCGAGAGCCAGGCCCTGGGATGATCCCATTCCGCTTGGCAATGCCGGGGGTCTCAGCGGTTCGCGACTGTGGCGATATCAGTCCGGCCAGGGGCCTCTAACCGCGCGAGCTTGGCCGATAGATGGTCCTCCTCCCGCTCAACTCGATCGCGTGCATCACTGGCTCAACGAGGCGTCGCGCGTGGGGTTCGTCCCCGTCCCAGTCCTTGATCTTGATGGAAGAAGCTATCGCGAACATTCCGGGCGAATCTGGGAACTGACGCCCTGGCTTTCCGGCGCGGCGGACGGTGACTCGCCTCCTGCCGCGCCTCATGTGCGAGCCGCCTTCGTCGCGCTGGCCGTCTTCCATCAGGCACTCAGGTGCCACCGAATTGTCAGCCCAAGTCCCGGAATTCTCTTGCGGTTTGAGGAGTTGAAAGGGCTGGTGTCAGGAGGGCTCGCCGAGATCGTGAGGGCGATTGCGAAACGATCGGCAGATCCCCTAAAGGAGCCGGCGTCGCAGTGGGTCGATTTGGTTCGCAAGTCGTCAGGCGAGATGATCAAAGAACTGGCTCGTGCGTCGACAATGGTCATCGATCGGCAACCGATACTCCGTGATGCGAGGCCGGAGCATTTCTTGTTCGACGGCGATCGTGTCTCGGGCCTGGTGGATTTCGGCGCGATGGGAGTCGACACTGTGGCGGCCGACCTTTCGAGGCTGGCCTCGGAGTGGTTTGATCCTGGAGATTTAACACGACGTGATCTCGGCCTAAATGCTTATTCGGCGATACGGCCCATCACCCTTTCGGAACACTTGCTCTTTCATGTTTTCCAGAAATCGACACTCCTGCTCGGACCGGGACGCTGGGTGCGATGGCACTTCCTTGAGGAGCGGGTTTTCAATGATTCTCAAGCCGTCTCGCGGGGCTTGAAACGTGGTGTGGAACGACTCATTTCGGCAATCGGGGAAATTTCTCCGATGAGTCGGTGAGGAGCCTTTTCGTTTCGTCCTGGTCGATGGAAACGCGTTGAATCGAGAGAGCCCGGCCGCTTTTCGGATCAACCTCAACGAGTGCGCCGTTGAGTCGTGGGTCGCCGCTGGCAACGTCGAAATGAGCTGGAACGAAGCTCAGGGTTGTGGACAGCACCCTGTCGTAGCGACGACCGAGAATCGAGTCGTGCGGCCCGGTCATACCCACGTCGGTTTGATACGCGGTCCCCCCCGGAAGGATCTTCTCATCGGCCGTAGGGACATGGGTGTGCGTGCCGAGGACGGCCGAGACGCGTCCCGCGAGATATCGTCCGAGGAGGTTTTTGTCGCTCGTGGCTTCCGCGTGGATATCAACAAAAATCACATTCGCGCGAGGCCCGATCTCCTGGATCACTCGATCCGCGGCGCGAAACGGGCAGTCGACCGGTCGCATGTAGGTCCGCCCCAACAGGGTAAACACCGCGACATTTGTGCCATCCTTGGCCGTGACGATCGCGACCTCCTCCCCGGGTGCGTCGGGCGGGAAATTGGCAGGCCGAAGGATACGATCGGTCTTTTCGAAGAGGTTGAAAATCTCATCCTTGCGATAGATGTGGTCTCCCATCGTGAAGACGTCGACACCGGCGTCAACGAGTTCCTCGTGACACTTCACGGTCAACCCTGAACCACCGGCGGAGTTTTCGGCGTTGCAGATGACCAGGCCGATTTCCCAGCGTGAGATGAGGCGTGGGAGAACCTGACCGACGATCTTCCGACCGGGCGCGCCGACGACGTCACCGATAAACAGGATCTTGAGGGGCATGATGCTCGGTTCCACCCGGCTCAGCGCGCGAACTCGACGTTGCGTGTCTCTCTTAGAACCGTAACTTTAACCTCGCCGGGATATGTGAGTTGCTCTTGCACGGCTTTCGCGATGTCTCGGCAGAGCTTGGCCGCTTCTTCATCACTGAGTTTCCCGCTGTCGGCGATCACGCGGATCTCCCGACCGGCCTGGATCGCATAGGCTTGCTCAACTCCCGGAAATCCGCAGGCGAGCGCTTCCAGTTCTTCGAGGCGGCGAACATATTTTTCGAGCGTCTCGCGACGCGCGCCCGGCCGGCTCGCACTGATCGCGTCGGCCGCGGCCACGAGGACGGTATA
>JAYVYS010000869.1:0-5094 GCA_043784005.1 Isosphaeraceae bacterium | reverse complement strand
GGCATCAAGGTGACGCAGAAGACCACCTGCACGGGCGTGGAGATGTTCCGCAAGTTGCTGGACCAGGGTCCCACCCTACAATAATCGCGTAACCATCGGACCGCGGCGGAGCCGCAACCAAACTTACACATCTTTAACAGTTTACGCCGAGTAACAACAAAACCGGCGATAACAATGTAGGGCGAGCATTGCCCATCCTACAAAAGATTTCAGGTCATCGACTTTCACCGTAATCGTACCGCCGAGCGATCGTCAAGCATTCCGCCCGCTCATTGATCTTTCGGGAGAGCGAACGCATCCCGAAGGCTCGCGAGCCCTTCCTTGCCCCGAGCGAGATCGGTTCCGACATTGATCCGCACTTCGCTCGTATTGATCAGGGCGATGTTGATGCCTTTCTCCGCGAGCGCCCCGAACATCCGTGTGGCCACCCCGGTATGGGTTCGCATGCCGACGCCCATCACTGAGAGCTTGGCCAGGGTCGGCTCGATGACCACCTCGCCTGAGCCGACCCCGCGCACGGCCTCAGCGGCGCGCTGCGCCACGTCTCTGGGAACCGTGAACGAAAGCATGGTCTTGCCCTTAGTGCTGACGTTCTGAACGATCATGTCGACAAACACGCCCGCCTCGGCGATCTTGCGGAAGACCTGGGCGGCGTAGCCGGGGCGGTCGGGTAGGTCGGGAAGGGTGATCCGCGATTGGCTTTCGTCAAGCTCCACCCCGGAGATCACGATGTCTTCCATACCTTGAGGATCGCCTTGATTGAGGCCATTGGTGGTTGACGGGGCAGGGGGCTTTTGTTGGGCGAGGGTGGCCGAGTTGGCAATCTCGAATGGCTCGCTCGACCAGTCGATTTGATCGAGCGCGAACACTTTGTGCACCGCGTTGAGTGCTTTCGCGGCATCGACTCGTTTCACCAGCACGCTGATCTTGATTTCGCTGGTGGTGATCATTTCAATATTCACTCCCGCCTCGGCGAGCGCCTCGAACATCGCGGTGGCGACGCCGGTGTGCGTCCGCATCCCCTGACCGACGACCGAGACTTTGGCGACTTCCGCTCCGTGGGTCACGCCCGACGCGCCAATCGCATTGGCGGCGAGGTCCGCGACACGGAGGGTTTCGGCGAGGTCGCCTCCCGCGACTGTGAAGCTCACCTCGGTCTGGCCGTCATGCGAGGCGTTTTGAACGATCATATCCACGACAATATTGGATGCGGCGATGCTGGAAAAGATCCGATGGACGACGCCAGGGCGGTCAGGGACGCCGGTGATCGTAATCCGTGCCTCGTCTTTCGCAAGGGCCGCGCCAGTGACCATCACTCCGAGTCGCCTGGCGTCCGCTTCGGAAACGATCCAGGTTCCTTCCGATTCGCAGAACGAACTTCGGACGTGGATGGGAACGCCGTATTTCTTGGCGAATTCGATCGACCGCGAGTGCATGACGCCTGCGCCGAGACTGGCGAGTTCGAGCATCTCGTCGTAGCTGATGCGGTCGATCTTGCGTGCCTCGGGAACGATCCGGGGGTCGGTCGTGAAGACTCCCGTGACGTCGGTATAGATCTCGCAAGCACTGGCACGCAACACCGCCGCGAGGGCGACGGCCGTTGTGTCCGAGCCGCCTCGACCGAGGGTCGTGATATTGTAATTCTCATCCACCCCCTGAAAACCGGCGACGATGACGATTTTGCCTTCGTCGAGCGCCTGGACCAGGCGGTCGGTCGCGATGTTGCGGATGCGGGCCTTGGTGTGGAAACTATCGGTCACCAGGCCAATCTGCGCCCCTGTGAAGCTGATCGCGGGAACCCCTAGCGATTGGATCGCCATCGCCATCAACGCGACACTGATCTGCTCGCCGGTAGAGAGAAGCATGTCCATCTCGCGGGCGGGGGGTCGCTCGGTGATTTCCCTTGCCAGCTCGATGAGTTCGTCCGTGGTGTGTCCACGCGCTGAAACGACCACCAGCACCTTGTTTCCGCGCTCGTGGGCGCGGATCGCGCGCTTCGCAGCGTTGAGGATTTTTGTCGCATCGGCGACGCTCGTACCGCCGAATTTTTGGACCAGCAGAGGCACTGTCTCGCTCCGGTTTCTCGTAAGGAGTTGGCTCATGATGGATCGCGGAACGGAAGCCGATGGCCGACAATCGGGTGCCACGGCAGACACCTCATCCGAATACCACAAGCAGAGGCACGAAAACGGGTTGAGTACAACCTACGGCGCTCCGAACGGATCCTTCGGCGCGACTTTTCAACCCACGAGTCTGGAATTTATTATCAGTCTCGCAGGAACGCTTTCATTAGCTCATATCCACGTTCAAACGCCGGTCCGCCTCCGTTTCTCGCGGCGGCCTCGTCGTAGGTCGATCCCGAGGGGAGCAATCCCGTGCCCGCCATCGTCCAGCAGGCCCAGTCGCGGTCGTGAGCTTTGGTTCGCAAGAGCGTCGCGTGGTCGGGTGAGATCAGGATGCGATACTCTCCATACGATTCCAGAGCGGTTCGCAATGGCCCGACGATGTCTTTGTCGATTCGCTCCAGCGCCTCAACTTTGGCGTCGACACGCCCTTCGTGGCTGGCTTCGTCGGGTGCCTCTACGTGGATGCAAACGAGGTCTTGGGTTTTGAGCGCCTCGATCCCGTAGCGTCCTTTCGCGGCATAATCCGTATCAAGGTATCCGGTCGCGCCCGGCACGTCGATGCGTGTCCAACCCGCGAGCAGGCCCACGCCTCGCACAAGATCCACGGCCGACACCATCGCCCCGTTGATGCCGTGGAGCGAGGCGAACGTCGGTAGCTTGGGCGCTTTCCCTTGCCCCCAGAGCCAGATCGCATTTGCTGGCCGCTTTCCCGCGAGGGTTCGAGCAATGTTGATCGGATCATTCCGGATCGCCTGCGAGCCGACCCGCATGAGCTCTTGCAATAGCTCAGATCCGGTCCCCTTTGGCAAATAATCAGTGGCGGAAAGGTCCGGAACATCGTGTGGCGGCGTCGTCAGCGTATCGTCACCAAATGGCGTCTCCCCCGGTTTCCCTCGATAAATCATCGCGTTACGGTAACTGACGCCAGGGTGAAACTCCACGTGGGGATTCGTCGGCGTAAGGATCTTCGTAAGCACCTCGACGAGTCGCGCGCCCTCTTCGCTGCCGACATGCCCGGCAGTGAAGTCGGTCATTCTGCCGTCGAAAATCGTCATGAGGTTGCAACGCACGGCCCAATCGTCGGGTCCGAGCGGAATCCCCATCGCCACCACCTCCAGTGGCGCTCTTCCCGTGTAGTATTTCTCGGGGTCGTAACCCAGGAGGCTGAGGGTGGCCACGTCGCTGGCCGGGACAAAACGATCGGGCACGTTGCGTGATCGACCGACGACGCCCTCTCTCGCGATTCTGTCCATTTCCGGCGTGTTCGCGGCCTGAAGTGGAGTCTTCCCACCGAGCGAAGCCTGCGGCTCATCGGCCGCGCCATCAGGGATGACGATCGCATATTTCATTGACATGGCGGGCGGGTTCCAGGATGCGGAAAGTCGGGGCCTTGGACTCGTCCTGTTTCAGTATCCAACCACCGAAGTTGCCTAACGCGGCGACCATCGAATAAAAAGAGACGATTGACCGGTGTCGGCTTGAGGGGCGTACCCGACGCTTCGTGTTTGCTTCGCGTAAAGCTGAAAGATCGCGGCTCTCCGCTTGGCGTCAGAAGGAAGCCGGACCACCATCCCCTCGTCGGTCATAGGCTTTGGGTTGGGAGACTGCGTCTTTCCCGGCTCGTCAACGAACGCGAGCAAGCTCGTCGCTCCTAGCTCCTGGAGTTTGACCGCGATGGCCAAGGCCTGCTCGTCCGACATCGCGCAGTGTATTTTGGAGGAAGCGGAGGGGGTTTTGAGCCAATCGATCGCGTCAACCGATTCACGCTCTTTCAGCAGCTTCTCACACGCCGCGTCGTCAATCGGATCAACGTCATCATTCGCGCAGGACGGAGGGATGAGCACCAGCAGGCTGAAACCAAGAAACCATCGCCTCTCCGAGAGATGATCTCTCATTCTTCGACCCGCATGCAAACGCTGGGAACCCGCACAATGTCGAGCCTGTCGATCTCATTCAATGCGGCGGTCATGGCGGACTCGGCGGCGGAATGGGTCATGATCACAAGTGGGACGGGACCATCGGACGCTGCGTCGTCTCCCGGGTCGTGCTGGATCACGCTTGCGATGCTGATCGCGTGATCGCCCAACACTTTCGCGATCCGAGCGATGACTCCAGGTCGGTCGGCGATCGTGAACCGCAAATAATGACGGTTTCGTACTGCGGTGAGCGGAGCCAGGACTGGCGGAGCGGCCGACTCCGGCCACAGGTTCAGGGCTTTCGCCGTCAATCCCGCGCGCCCGATCACCACGTCGATGAGGTCGCCAACCACGGCTGAGGCTGTCGGCATCATCCCCGCGCCTCGGCCGTAAAAGAGCGTGTCACCCACTGCGTCGCCAACCACTCGGATCGCGTTATAAGGCCCTCGAACATCGGCGAGCGGAGTTCCCTGTTTTACCAGTGCTGGGGCCACGCGCAATTCGAGGCCGGCCTCCGAAAGCCTGGCAAGGGCGAGAAGCTTCACGGTGTAGCCGAGTTCGGCCGCGTATTTGATGTCGGCAAGCTGAAGCGTGTCGATCCCCGATCGAGGGATCTGGTCGATCGTTACGCCGGCACCGAACGCGAGCTGAGCGAGAATCGCCAATTTATGCGCGGTGTCGGTTCCATCGACATCCGTCGTCGGGTCGGCTTCGGCGTAACCGAGTTCCTGCGCCTGACGCAATGCGGTCTGATAGGAGAGACCGTCGCGCGTCATCGACGTGAGGATGAAGTTGCAAGTGCCGTTCACGATCGCCGAGAGGCTCTGAATCTGGTTGGCGGCGAGCGAAACGCCGAGTGCGTGAACAATCGGGATGCCGCCGCCGACGCTGGCCTCGAACGCCACCGCTCTGCCATACTTCCGCGCCTGGGCGAACACCAAAGGTCCATGCTCGGCAAGAAGCCCTTTGTTGGCGGTGACGACGTCTTTCCCCGATGCGAGGGCGTCGAGTATCAATCCGAGCGCCGGTTCGTTCCCGCCCATTGTCTCGAT
>JAYVYS010000868.1:0-3194 GCA_043784005.1 Isosphaeraceae bacterium | reverse complement strand
GCCGCGAAGCCTTTGTCGGCGGGAGGCATCAGGTCGTTCTTCAAACGGTTGAAATTATTCCCATGAGTGTCCCAGAAATTGCTATGGTCGTCGTGCCAGTTGACCGTGACGAGTCCCACTCCGGCCTCGACAAGCCGACGGGCCAGCAGCAGAGATTGACCGTGGATATGGCGACCGTAACGGTCTCGGGTTTTGGGGTCTTCACCATCGAGACGAAACGCTCCTCGCGCTTTCGCCGATGCGAGCGCGTCCATCGCCTTCTCGTGCATCTGATCCCACGACACGGCCGACCGCCCGGGTAAACTCGGACCTGTTCCCACGTCGGACAGCAAGGTTCGTCGACCCCGGAAGCGATCGTTCGAGACGCCGTCAGGCAGGCCGAGCCCGGGGACGTTGAACGCGGGGCTGTTCGGGTCTCCCTCGATCCGAAACGGGTCAAAGGCCTTGCCAAGCCAACCACCCGTCTGACCGGGTGCCCTGCCTCCCGGAGCGGCGGGGTGAGCCACGGTCCACGGCAGCGTCACCGCCGAGGGAATCGCGCCGGCGGATGGCCGACACTTGGCGACAACCGCACCGAGGTGGGGCCAATCGTTAGGCGACGGTCCGATCGCATCCGAATTCACTGTCGGCGCGAGGTGGCCTGTCAACACCCAGTGCGCCGTGGAAAGGTGCGCCGGATCGTCGTGCGTCATCGAGCGGACGACCGCGAGTTTTTGCGTCTGTTTGGCAAGGAACGGGAAATGTTCGCTGATCCGCATTCCGGGAGTCGCCGTCTGGATCGCGGCGAACGGGCCTCGGATCGCGTCGGGGGCTTCAGGCTTGGGATCCCAGGTATCGAGCTGGCTCGGCCCGCCCCACTGAAAAATCATGATGCAAGACTTGGCCCGCCCGAACCCTCCAGCAAGGCGATGGGTTGAGGCGGCGGCCATGGCACGGCCCGCGAAAAGACCGGGAAGCTTCAGGCCGCCAAGTGCCAGGGCCCCGGCTCGGAGTGCTTGCCTACGAGTCGACACCAGACGACGGAACCCTTCGCACCCGCCACCCGTCTCACTCTCAAGCATTAGCTCGCCCCATGACCTTTCGCAACCCGTCCCTACACCCCATTTGTTTAACGTCAGATAAACAAAGCTCGCACGATCAGTTTAGCAGCCCATTGGGTGGATGTCCACGAGGATTTGCGGACCGGGCAACGACGTCATCGCGGGAAGCCGCAATCGGTCATCGCCTCTTCGAGCGCCTCGCGTAGGCGGACGAATTCGGCGTTGGTGCCGCCAGTGTCGGGGTGGGCCTGCCTGGATTTGACGCGATAGGCCGCGCGGATCTTTTCGAGATTAAACGGCGGTCCCACTCCGAGAATCTCCGCCCAAGTCGGGGTGTTGACCG
This sequence comes from Isosphaeraceae bacterium, assembly GCA_043784005.1. Taxonomy (GTDB): domain Bacteria; phylum Planctomycetota; class Planctomycetia; order Isosphaerales; family Isosphaeraceae; genus JAYUFP01. The sequence goes on along the minus strand of JAYVYS010000868.1, from coordinate 1,811 downwards.
GCGCACGCTCATGATGCGACGTCTCGAAAACATCGATGTAAAGGCGACGAATCTCCTCCGCGAAGCCTTGGATGCGATGACCTTGATGGACGTCGGGATGAACGAGCCAACGCGCGACGCGCCAGGGGTCGTCGCCGTCGTCGTCGAGGACTTCGCGCGTCAGATCGGCGCGTCGAAAAGTCTGTTCAAGCCGTCGACCAAGGAGCCGACACATGGCTTCAAGAGGGTCGGGATGGCCTGCGGACCGACTCCAAAAGAGGATGCGGGCCGCATCAACCAGTCGCCCCGCGGCGGCGTCGAGTCCGGAGCCGGGGTGATCGCCAACGTCGACAGCCACCTGGCTTCTCCAAAACCCGACCGCCGTGATTTCAAAGAATGTCAATAATTCCTCCGTTTCGGGAGGGATCTCGATCGGATGACTTGGTGCCTTGTCGATTCCCAGCCGCCTGCGAACCCTCGCTGTAATTTCGCGGACAACCCGGGCATCAGGCTGCTCGATCAGGGGAATCACCAGATGCGGTTCAGGCCGTCCGGCTAGCTTCGACGCGATTCCGTAGGCGAACGCGGCAAGCCAGGGAGTCGCATAAAGACCGAGATGAATGATTACACCTTTCCCTTTGCGGATCGACGACCGAAACCCTCGGCCACCGCGCGGTCTTCGCAACGCGGTGACTCCCTTGGGAAGTGGTTTACTCTTCGAATCCGTCACGCCCACACGACAAAACTCCTGGCCGGCTTCTCGGCTGTTCACGTTGACCCATTCTACTTTGTCTGTCTCGAATTCCAATCCGGCGGGTGGCCTCCAATCAGGTTCCTGACGAAGAAGTCTCTCATCCTGCGCTGGCCGTAAGGCCCCGAACCTGAGCCGTGTCCGCCCCCGGGAAAGACGACCAACTCGAAATCCTTCTTGGCTTTGATCAACGCATCAACAACTTGCATCGTCGATGCCGGATCGACATTTCGGTCCATTTCGCCGACGGTGAGCAAGAGTTTTCCTTTGAGTTTGTGAGCATTCGTGGCGTTCGACTGCGCGGCGTAGTGTGGTCCGATCGGCCAACCCATCCAGAGTTCGTTCCACCAAACTTTGTCCATGCGGTTATCATGACACCCGCAGTCCGCCGCCGCGGCCTTGTAAAAATCGCCGTGGAAGAGCAAGGCCCCCAGGGCATTCTGACCTCCCGCCGAGCCTCCGTAGACACCCACCCGCGAGAGATCAAGCTCGGGATACTTCGCCGCCGCCGCTTTCATCCAGGCGATCCGATCGAGAAAGCCTGCGTCGGCAAGGTTCTTCCAGCAAACGTCGTGAAACGCCTTCGATCGCCAGTTCGTTCCCATGCCGTCGATCTCGACGATGATGAACCCGAGTTCCGCCAACGGTTGGGGCCGATGCATCGCCGCGAACCGCTTCGGCACAAATGCCCCTTGAGGTCCCGCGTAAATTTGCTCGATCACCGGGTAACGCTTCGCCGGGTCGAAATTCGAGGGCCGAAAGATCACGCCGTAAATGTCGGTGTCGCCATCTCGTCCTTTGGCGACAAACGGTTCGGGCGGCTTCCAACCTGTCTCCATCAAAGCCGAAATGTCCGCCCGCTCAAGATCGCAGACAAGCGAACCGTCCGAGGTGCGTCTCAGTTCCGACACAGGAGGAAAGTCAACCCTCGAATAGGTGTCGACAAATAGCTCCTTGTCCGGAGAGAACTGAATCTCGTGGGTTCCATTCCCCTCGGTCAGGATCACCAGGCCGGTCCCGTCAAAATTCACTCGTGCGAAGTGGATGAAATACGGGTCCTGATCGGGCCGGATGCCGCCAG
>JAYVYS010000867.1:0-2451 GCA_043784005.1 Isosphaeraceae bacterium | reverse complement strand
GGGACAAGGAATTCGGAGGCTTTCACTGGGTCGTCGGGGTCAAGGGGGAGCCCGAAGCAAGGCTCGGCGATGAAAAGCATGTCTACGGCACGGCCTTCGCGCTTTACGCCGCGTGCAAAGTTTATGAGATGAATCATCATCCCGTCGCGCGGAAGGTCGCCAAGGATGCGTTCGACTGGCTCGAAAAACAAGCCCACGACGTGAAGCATGGCGGCTATTTCGAGGCGGTTTCTCGCAAGGGAGAGCCGGTGATTTCCTTCGATGCGAATGCTCCCGTTTTCAGGCGAACCGACCGGCTGGGGGTCTATTACGGGTTCAAGTCGATGAATTCCCATATTCATTTACTCGAAGCATTGGCCGAATACGCGAAAATCGAGAAAGCGCCGATCGTGGCCGAACGGCTGCGGGAAACTCTCACGCTGGTGCGAGATAAGATCGCGGTCGAGCCGGGTGCGTTGAACCTGTATCTCACCCGAGACTGGCGTGCGACACCCGCGCACGACTCATTCGGCCATGATGTCGAGACGGCCTACCTTTTGGTGGATGCCTCCGCGGCGTTGGGCGAGCCCGACGACACGAAGACCTGGACGGTCGCGAGAAATCTGATCGATCATGCCCTTGATTTCGGTTGGGACGACGAGTACGGCGGCTTTTACGACAAAGGCGACGTCTTCGCCGGTCGGGCCTATGACACGACGAAAGTCTGGTGGACGCAGGCGGAGGGTCTCAATGCGTTACTTCTCATGCACACCAAATTCGGCGAGACCACCGATCGCTACTGGTCGGCGTTTTTAAAGCAATGGTCGTTCATCGAAAAGCATCAGCTCGACCCGATCCACGGCGGCTGGTTCGGTGAGGTGACCCGCGAAGGGAAGTTGATCGGCGATGGTCGCAAAGCCACCCAGTGGAAAGCGAATTATCATACGGGACGGGCATTGATGAATGTCGCGGAGATGCTGCGAACCATCGAGAAAGGAAATCATTGAAGCGGGAAAGCGTTCACAGAATCGGCCTTTTCGATCGACACTCGGCGCGGGCTTCTCGACCCGATCGCCCCTCTGAGCAAAGGTTTTCCATTGAATGATCGGTTCCAAGCTCCGCTTTCTGGTGAACGCGCCGATGGTCGAAATTCCTTGCCCATGGTATCCCCGGCGGGCTCTGATCGCGGTGGGGATTTTTCTTCGGGAACCATCGGCTCCAGGGTATTGCCCTGCTCCGCCCGAGCACTGTCCGGTCTGCGGCGAGACGTTCGCGAATCACGAAGGGCATTGCGCCATGCTGAACCCGAGGTTCGAGGGAGGTGTCAGTTACGTGATGAACGTCTTGGTTCATCGAGAATGTCTTGAAGCCTGCGTGGAAAGCACGGAGCCGGAGCCTTTGGCATGGTAATGGACGATTCGGCGATTCTCGCACTCATCAACGACGCCTTCGGTACGTGTCCCAGGCCCGAACATTTCACGAACTACCGGCATTGCGAAGAATGCGCGGAGCACGACGCGCTACTTCGATCACGCGACCGCGCAACGCTTTGCGGAGGGGACCTTGGAAACCCCGGTTGGGACCCGCTTTGCTTCACGAGCGTCGAGGGGTTCGCCTATTACTTTCCCACGCTTGCGAGACTCACGTTGGAGGAGCCAGTCGAAAATCACGACTGGCTCGGACCGTCCCTCTTTTTTCATCTCAGCTATGCGGAAAAAGGCGAGCAGAACCGGTTGATCGCAGGGTTTAACCCGAAGCAACGGCACGCGGTGCTTGAACTGCTGAAACACTTGGAAGAATCACGTACCGAATTAACAGACATGTTTTTATGTATTGATGAATTACTTGTGACGATCGCTCTGTGGTCGGCCGCGGTCGCGACAAACTAATGCCCTGTCAATGCTCAAGGTATGGGTGTTGTAGGGTCCGCTATTTGCGGACCATCTCGACTCAATCTGAATATACAAATGTACAAGTCTTCATTTAATCGGGAGAGCGAATGAGTTTTTTTGATCTCGCGATCGACTCATAAAGATCGGCGAACCGCGAGATCATCGCATTGACGCCGAATTCGGCTTCAACGCGGGCACGACCGGCTTCTCCGTATCGTCGCGCCCGTTCCGGGTCGTCGATCAAGAGGCGGATGGCCTTGGCGAGAGCCAATGGGTTTTTGATGGGCACGAGGAGGCCGGTCTCGCCGTCGACAACCACTTCGGTGGTCCCGGGCGCGGCGGTCGCGACCACCGGTTTGCGATAACGCATCGCCTCTAGCACGATATTCGGCATACCTTCATATAAGCTTGGCAACACAAGAAGATCGGATGCGGCGAGAAGTCTGGGGATATCTTCACGATGGCCGAGAAACCGCACTCGTTCGTCGAGTTGGAAGGCGTGGGCCGTTTCTTCCAGTTCGCCGCGCAGCGGACCCGCGCCGGCGATCAAAGTCTTGAGGTGGGGGCGAATGTGTTGAAG
>JAYVYS010000866.1:0-2189 GCA_043784005.1 Isosphaeraceae bacterium | reverse complement strand
GACGACTACCTCGACCAGCTTCAGCGCAGTCGCGCGGAGTTCGCGAATTACCAGAAGCGCTCGAAGATCCAGGCCGACGCGGACCGGGTTTATGCCGTGGGATCGCTCGCCAGAGATCTTCTGGATGCGATCGACAACCTGGAACGCGCTGCGGAATCTCTCAAAACGAATGCCGCCGCAGGTATCGCCGATGGCGTGTTGATGGTTCACAAGCAATTGCTGGCGACGCTGTCCAAGCACGGAATCGAGCCGATTGTCTCCCTCGGGCAGCCGTTCGACCCGAATCAGCACGAGGCGATTGTGCAGCAGCCGGTTGCCGACCGACCCGAAGGAACCGTTGTGGGCGAACTGGCCAAGGGGTTCAAAATCCACGACCGAGTGCTCCGGCCGTCGAAGGTCGCCGTTTCCGTCAAGCCCGTCGAGGCTTGACCGGACAGAGAGACACTTCACCAACCACGGCCGTTTCCCGGAGAATCCCTGTCATGCCGACCTATGACTATATTTGCGATAGTTGTAAACACGAGTTCGAAGCCTTTGAATCCATCAAGGCCGACCCACAAAAACTCTGCCCCGAGTGCAAGGAGTTGACACTCCGTCGCAAGATCGGCGCGGGGGCCGCGATCCTTTTCAAAGGGTCGGGCTTTTACCAGACCGACTATCGCAGCGAATCATACAAAAAGAGCGCCGCGGCCGATAAACCGAGCGAATCGAAGCCGGCTGACTCCTCTACCTCTACCTCTTCCTCTTCATCATCATCGCCATCAACTCCGACAAAGAGTGAATCGGCAAAACCGGCAACCCCTTCAAACGGGTCCTCCGCATGATCAAGGGGCGTTGCCCGATCTGTCGCAAGCCGTATGCGGTCGCAATACTCAGCGATCTGCCGTCGTTTCCGTTCTGCTCGGACCGTTGCAAGCTCGTGGATCTCGGCCGATGGATCGATGGTGCTTACGCGATCCCAGGGCCTGAGTCCGATCGTCTTCCCGAGGCCAATGCGGCGGGGGAAGAGGAAGAGTAATGATTGAGCGTCCTACGAATGCCGCGCCTATCATACCCCGCATGAACGGATGACTGACGGGAGGAGTTTGATCCTTCCGTCAGCCTTGATCCAAAAATTAGGAAAGCCGGCGATCGGCTTGCTTGATCAGATCGGCCACGGGCAAACCGTGCGGGCAGGCGGCTTCGGCGGCAAGCAGATTCGCGTCGATGAGCTGCCGTGAGATGACCGGAAGCGCCTGGTACAGGGCACGCGCATGCTCGCGCTTGCCATAGTTTTCGTAATAGCGGTAGTACCGCAACACCGTCGCAACCGGCAAGCCCTTCGCAGCGCTCTCGCAAAGGTGTCCGCAGCCGTGGCAGTAAAGGTGCTCGGTGGCCTTCCGGTGGTCGTCCAACAGACGCGCTTCGTTGACGGTCAACGTATCTTTACTGGCGGCGATGTTTTCGCGAAGGTCACTTCGCGTCGTCATCTCACTGACCACGACCTGCATTCGCTCATCCATCCAGACGGTCTTGATGGCGGCGACTTCTTTTTTGAAGCCCTTTTCACCGAGGGCCTTCATCTTGTCGGGGAAGTTTCCCGCTCCGCCTTGCGTCTTCATCGCGACGAGGCCGATGTTGGCCTTCGCGCACTTGTCGATCGCGCGGTTCAGTTCGTCGTAACGGTTTTTACCACCCACGTCTCGGAAGTTGTACTTGATCATCACCTGATCGAGCCAACCGGCCTCGGCGACCGCTTCAAGGACTTCCGGGAGCATGGCGTCATGGCAACTCAATCCGCTGAAGCGGATCTTGCCAGCCTTCTTTAGGGCGGCGAAAGCGGCTTTCACACTCGGATCGCGAAGCATCGGGATCTGGGCACCCGTGATGCCGTGGATGTAGTAGGCATCGACGTAATCGGTCCGAAGGCGTTCGAGGCTATCATTGAGGTGTTGCTCGAAGACCTTGGCGGCCTCTGGACCGGAGGCCTTGCGATACGCTGCGTTCTTGGTGACGAGATAGAGATCTTTACGCATCTTCGTGCGTTCAATCACTTCGCCGAGCACCTTCTCCGACTTCGTGTTTTCGTACGATTCAGAGGTATCGACATAGCGGACGCCCGCGAAGAAGGCGGCCTGAACAAAGCTTTGGTCGAGGGCCCAGCTTGTTCCCATGCCGAGCTTGGTGACCTTTTGGCCGGTCTTACCCAG
>JAYVYS010000865.1:0-3242 GCA_043784005.1 Isosphaeraceae bacterium | reverse complement strand
CGGCGACGATCTGGCGGCATAGCACAGCACGTTCGTCGGCGTCGGCGTGGGTCATGGTTCGCGAGTCGCCGAGGGCGTCGCGGCGTTGAATCAGGTTGTAGAGTTGGGCTGGGGTCACTGGCTTAATTCCTCCCATGCTTGTTGCTCAGCTTTGTCCCACGGCAAACCACTGGCCTCAAGGACGGCGGTACGGTCCGCCCAGCGCTGTCGGTAGGTGATTGATCGCTTGGCGAGTTCGTTACGCCACGGAAGACCCAAGGGCGGCATGTCGAGTGAGCCTGTTAAATCAGGCTCAAAGGTGGGAGCGGACGTTTCTTGGCCACGATCCCAGACGGGGGGCGTCCAAGGAGCCTGGTCCGCATGGGCCGCGTGGTCCGCGAATTTATCTACTGCGGCTTCTATACGAGGTGTGTATCTCTTCATTTTCTCTTTCTTGTATGTGCAATAAGGTAAAATCGCGGACCATGAGGACCATGCGGACCAGACGAAATTTCTTTCTTAATGAAATGTCCACGGACCACGCGGACCACGCGGACCAAATCAGAAATTCTCCTTCAAACCAATGCCCATGTACTCACGCACGCGCTTTCCGTCCTCTCTAGGTCGGCGCATCTTGAGGGTTGGGACAGCGGCTCTAAGCGCCCGTCCGAACCCCTGTTCGTCACCCGGATGGTCCTTCCCATGGTCGGTACAGAAGGCCTTCCACTCGCCATATAAAGCCTTGACGGGCGACGATAGGTCGGCTCCGATCTCGCACCGTTCCTCCACGAATTGACCGACGGGACTGGAAAGCTCTTGAAGTTCGTCGAGCAATTCTTGACCGGAAGCGGGCTGGAGGAATCGGTTACGGGCACGTAGTCGAGCCCATCCGATGACCGACCAAAGCAGGATTGAGGGAAGCTCCTCAGTCAGCTTGGCACCAAGCGCGGTGTCCTCAGACCCCAGAAACGAACGGGTCAATTTGAGGATCACGGTCCTCGATGTGATCGCCCCACTTGAATCACCAAGTCGGGGAAGTTCATTAGATAGGAGGACGAACCGGGTCGTCAGTCGACCCGTCCAAGAGGTCAGGTGTTTGCGGTCGATGGTCTGATCGTCTTCCCCGCTGATTGATAGGAGGCGTTCGACGACGACCTGGCCGTCCTGTCGTCCCGAGAGCCGGGCGTCGGGAAAGATCGCGACCGTCTTACCGATCAAGGGAGCCACGCCAAAGTTGTTGGCCATACTCGAAAGCGCTGGCGAACTGACATTGGAGTGACCCACAAGAGCGGACAGGACGCGAGCGATGGTCCCTTTGCCCGAGCGGGGGGGGCCGATGATCGCAAGCATCTTCTGCATACTCGTGTCGGGAATCAGAAGGTAGCCGAACCATTCTTGAAGACAAGCGATGGATTCCGGATCATCGGGCCAAAGCGAGGTAAGGAATTCAAGCCAGTGATCGGGCCTTGGGGCGTCGGGAACGAAGTCATAATCAAGACAGTTGGGTGAAAAGAAACGTGGGGTCGGTTCAATCAGATAGGTCTTTCCGGCCACCATCGAGGGAAGATGAATCAATCCGTTACGGGCCGGGAGAACCTCAATAGGATCGGGGGCTTCCTCATTGGCATCGAGCCAGGCCGGTTGATGAGGGCACTGGCGTTGCGGCACGACCGCGATGGATTCGAGGCACCCCAGGACGTTTCCAATCAGAGACCGCGTGATCTTGCTCGAAGGCTTGTCCGTCACGGAGGCGGCTTGATCGAATTCCGTTTTGCAAGTCGTGGTCAAGTCTGCGCGGAGTTCCGATTCGGGAACGATGATGTATCGCGTGCCGTCCCAGGTGTGCCATTCGTCACGCCAGAACCAGAGCGAAGGAAATTCAAGAGGCCCGATCCGTCCCTGGAAAAAGACGCGAGCAAGACGAAAAGGATCGTCATAGGTTTCCGAGGGCGCGGACAGACCAGCCGTCTCAGCTTCCTCGTCTTCGGATTCGGGCACGGGTCCGGCGGCGGTTCCCATCACCACCTTTCGGCCCCGGATGATGATTGAGCATTCCACCGGGGGCGAGAAAACCTGACCTGTCCAGTCGATCGCTTTGGCGATGGTCTGAGATCCGTAAGTCTCAGTCCCCCGCTTTTCGTCCCACTTCTTCCTCATGAGTTCTGAGGTCCGGAACACCCGGTCAACGGCCACCGAGTCACGTCCAAACCAGAACGCGAGATGACAACAAAGCGCCATGTCGGAGTCTGAGTCATTGCTTCCGTGTCCGGACGTGTCGCCTCGGTAGAGGGCCTTGATCCGATCACCTGATTTCGAGGCGAACGCACGAGCCAGAATTTCGTTGTCGGTCAACAGGATTGTCTGGCGGAAGATGAGCGGACGCGACGATGTGTCTCCCGGCCAAATCTCATTATGGACCTCAAGGACGGCTTCCGAGAGTTCCATGGGGTTCGTGGGGCAATCGGCGTAGCGAATCCCGGTGACGGTGAAAAACCGGCCTTTGTCATACATCTCCACCGCGCCTCCGGACGATCCCACGTTTGTTTTCTTGCGACCCGCTCCGGGAAGCGACCCGCGCGCGATCACTTTTACTCCTAGACCTGATGGCGAAACTTCGGCATAGGAAAGGAGCCTGGATAGAAAGGGTTTGGCCCATTCGAGTAAGTTCCCTTCGTGGTCAAGGCATCGATCAAAGTCGATACCTACGTATGGATCGTCAGGCGCGAAGACAAAGCCGATACCGTCGATGCGTCTTCCGTCCTTGCGGTTGCGGCGCTTTTCGTAGCCATGTAGAGCCTCTTCAAAGGTTGACCATGTTTCAGAATCGGTGGAACTAGCGTGTTCGTCAGGTGCCAACGACTTGTAAGGAACCTTCGTCCATTTCTTGCGGTCTCCTTTGAGCTCGTATCTCCAGACGACCCATTGTGGACGTGCGAGAAGTTCTGTCGGGATTGAGTCCGCGACGTCGCGAAGGAATGGGGCGGATGGCCTCATGGGTATAGACATGGCCGAACTCATGAGGATGCGTTCTCCGAATTGATGGCAGAGAAAAATCAAACTCCGGACGGCGGTTCGTCCCGCCGCCCGGTTGTGGGTGTGAAGCGAATCAGTTCAGAACGGAACCTTGGCTCCGTCCGTGTCCTCGTCGTCATCCATCGTGTCCGTCTCGGCCTGGGTGAATGCCTTCGTCTTTGCCGACGAGGCCCCGGCGGCGACCGTAGCGGGGACAACCTCAGTCTTTTTGGCCTTGGGCGCTCGCAGGC
>JAYVYS010000864.1:0-9793 GCA_043784005.1 Isosphaeraceae bacterium | reverse complement strand
CTGGGTAAGGTCTCGGGGCTGGCCAAGGGGGGGCGGCGGCTTAAAGGGCCGTTCTCGGGTGGGCTTGACCTTCTCGGCGTTTCGGATATCGTGCTGTTGCACAAGGCGTCGGATGCGCTCGACCTCTTGACCGAGGCCGCGCCGCTCGAACGTTTCACGTCGCTTCGCCGCGATCTGGCGGCCCTTTTCGCCGGCTATTACGTCGCCGAGCTGTTGACAGAATTGACCGACTTCCACGACCCGCACCCGAAACTGTTTGACGCCGCCGTCGTGACCCTCCGGCATCTGGGCGACCCCGATTCGCGCGACCTGCGACTGTTGCGGTTCGAGCTCGCTTGCCTGCGTGAACTGGGCTCGATGCCGATGCTCGATGAGTGCGCCCATTGCGGCGCGCGCGTCGAGGCCTCGGGCGAGTCGTTCGCGTTCGGCTTGGCGACCGGTGGGGTGCTCTGTCCCGGCTGTCGGCCGGGTCAGCCGCACGTGGCCACGCTCTCGGGCCGCACGCTCGACGCCTTGCGCATTTTGGCGGCGCCAGGTTCGGCCTGGCGAAGTCTCGACATTCGCCCCGCGGCGCTCTCTCCGGTGCGGGTCACCCTCGGGGCGGTCATCAGCCACTTGATGGGCCGACGGCCTCGTCTTCTGCCTTATCTCGGACACGGTCACGGAGTCTGACCCGATGCCCCTGGCGAACCGGATGAAGCCAATTTCGCGACGGTCGGCAGCGCACCGAAGGACCCTCGGGGTCATCTTCGCCGCCCTTGCCGCAACCGCCGCGCCGGGCTGTCAGGCCACATCAACCAGCCCCCTGTCCCTCTGGCGGCAAGGGCTCGATAAAAGCCTGTCTCCCGGTCCCACCACGGCCGAGACAGGCGATGAGCGCAACTTCATGGCGCGCTGGATCAAACCAAGAAAACCCCCGGCGGGTAACTTCGACGCCAACCCCCTGATCCTCGGCTCCGACGGCTGGAAACCCATGAAGGCCGAAAAGAACCCCGAGGCCGACAAGGAATTCCAGGACGCCCTGGCCCTCTTCCAACAAAACAAACTCCCCGAAGCCGAGGCCGCGTTCCAGGCCCTCGCCAAGAAGCGTAAAGGATCTCCCTGGGGCGAAAAGGGCCAGTATTTTCTCGCCGAGACCCAATACCAACGCGGTAAACTTGTCACCGCGCACGATAGCTTCGATATTCTGATCAAGGACTATCCCGGCACGGAATACAACGACAAGCTCGTCGCCCGCGAATTCGCCCTCGCGCAGACCTGGCTCACCCAGTACGACCCCAAGGCTCCGCCCGAAAAGAAGCTTCCGTGGTACTCTCATTTCAACGGCCAACAACCCTTGATCGACACGCATGGACACGCCATCCAGGCCCTCGAACACGTCCGCCAGCATAATCCGACCGGACCCCTCGCCGACGATGCGGTGCTGCGGATCGCCGACGAACATATGGCCAACGCCGACTACGAAGCGGCCGGCCTTTATTACGACCAACTGATCTCCGATCACCCGCGCAGCCCCTACTTGCAGCGCGCCCAGCTCGCCTCCATCGACGCCCGAATGAAAGGCTACGCCGGTCCCGAATACGACGGCGCGGGACTCGAAAAAGCCCGCGAACTCGTCAAGCAGACCATGGCCAGCTTCCCCGACCGTGCCGCAGGCAACGAAAAGCTCTACCACACCCTCGACCTCATCAACGATCAGGAAGCCGAACGAGCGTACAAGGTCGGCGAATATTACAAGAAGACCGGCAAAGTCGCCTCGGCGGAATACTACTTCGGCAAGATCCCGCAGAAATGGCCCAAGTCACCGTGGGCTGCCAAGTCCAAGACCCAGCTCGCCTCGCTCGCCAAGCTGCCTCGCGAAATCAGCAAGCCCAGCAAGATCATGTCCCTGCCCGGCAGCGGTGATCCCGTTACAGGAGGTAGCAGCGGAATGGGTGGAGGAATGGGCGGAGGCATGGGCGGAATGGGCGGCATGGGTGGAATGGGCGGCATGAATTGAGACCCGTGTTTCTTGACCGCGACAGGCGAACGTCGGGGCGGTTTCGCTTCCGATCCCACGGAGGGTCAGACTGATGCGGCAGGTGCAAGGCGTAGGGCGGCGGGAGTTCCTGGGGGCGGGGATCGCCCTAACCCTCCAGGCAGGATGTGGATATACGCTCCGGCAACCGTTTGATCGGTCGATCAAGACAGTCTACGTGCCGATGTTCCGCTCGATCAGCTTCCGACGCGACGTCCACATTCAGCTCACCGAGCTTGTCGTCAAGGAAATCGATAAGCGAGCGCCCTACAAGACCGTCGGCAGCCAGCAGGGCGCGGACACCATTCTCGACGGCACCGTCAACTTCGCTGACAAAAACCTCGTAGTTGAAAACCCATTCAACATGCCTCGACAGCTCGTGGCGATGCTCAACGCCTCGGTGAACTGGACACGGAATCCGCCGACGCAGGAAGATCTTGATCGCGGGCCGACCATCATCTCCGAGAATTTCAACTTCATCCCGGAAGTCGGTGAAACCTCGATGACCGCCTTCTATCGCGCCAACCAGGCCCTCGCCAAGCAGGTTGTCGATATGATGGAAAAGGCGTGGTGAACTTCGAGCGTTCGCGTTTCTCGACAACACAACAGGATGATTTTCGATGAGGCGATGGGTGGCATGCGGGCGGCCGATCTTTGAGGGTTCGAGCCGCGTCGCGAAGATCATGGGTATCGTGAATGTCACGCCCGATAGCTTTTCTGATGGCGGCCAATGGCTCACTCCCGAGGCCGCCACGGATCATGCCGCCCGGCTCGTCCGCGACGGTGCGGGCATCCTTGATGTCGGCGGGGAATCGAGTCGACCAGGATCGGACCCCGTTCCGCTTGACGAGGAAGTAAGGCGCGTCATCCCCGCCATCGATGCGATCGGGGCGGAACTTAGCGTCCCGATCTCCGTCGACACCACAAAGGCGGAAGTCGCGCGGCTCGCGATCGCGGCCGGAGCCTCGATCATCAACGACATCACAGGCCTCGCCGGCGACCCCGCCATGGTTCAGGTGGCGGTCGAGACGGGTGCCGGGGTGGTTGTGATGCACATGGCGGGTCTGCCCAAGACCATGCAGGTGGAGCCTTCGTACGCTGACGTCGTCTCGGAGGTCTACGAGTTCCTCGCCCATCGTATCGAGGTGCTCGAATGCGCCGGGATTCCCCGTGAACGGATCGCGATCGACCCTGGGATCGGGTTTGGCAAGACATCCGCTCATAACCTGGAACTCTTGCGGAACCTGAGACGATTTGCGACGTTGGGATGCGCCTTGCTGATCGGCACGTCGCGGAAACGCTTCCTGGGGTCGATCACAGGCAAGTCGGTCGAGGATCGATTGATCGCCTCGGTTGTGTCATCGCTTGCGGCGATCGAGCAAGGCGCGAACATCGTTCGCATGCATGATGTCGCGGCGATGAGTGAAGCCCTCAAAGTATGGCGAGCGATCCAAGAGAAGGAGTAAAGGGGAGGAACGGGGAGTATTAACCGTGGAGATCGCGAAGTTCGCAGACAGGAGAGGAGAAAAAACGTTGAAAATTGTGTTAATACTTAAAATCTATAAAATTTATAAAACATTATTAAATTGGTTTTCGTTATACGTCGTCATCACTCTCTTTACTTCATTCTCTCGCTCTCTGTCCTCTTTATTCTCGCTCACTTTTCCTCGGCGTTCTCCGCGATCTCCGCGGCTAATCTCCTGCCCGTCTTCTTCTCGGATGCGAGTCCATGAGCCAAACGATCCTCTCGACAGACCTGCACTCCGAGTGCCGCGTTATGGCCGATCGTGCGAAATCGGCCTCGCGGCTGCTTGCGATCGCGGAGGGGGGCGTCAAGGACCGCTGGCTGATCACGTCGGCCGAGACGCTTGGGAAGAGGGCCGATGAGGTGTTTACGGCGAACGCTCAAGATGTCGCCCTCGCGCCCGGGATGGGTCTGAACGCCGCCGCGATCGATCGCCTCACGCTCAACCCGAAACGGCTTGACGGCATCCGCGCCGCCCTCCTCGAAATCGCCCACTTGCCTGACCCGATCGGCGAGGTCGTCGAGTCGAGCCGAAGGCCGAATGGCCTGGACGTCTCGCGGATTCGCGTCCCTCTGGGCGTGATTTTCATGATTTACGAGAGCCGGCCGAACGTCACGGTCGACGCCGCCGCGCTATGCGTCAAGAGCGGGAACGCCGCCATTCTTCGAGGCGGCAAGGAAGCGTTTCATACCAACCTCGCCCTCCATGCCGTGCTCGCCGATGCCCTCGACGAGGTCGGGCTCCCACGCGACGCCGTTCAACTTGTCCGCACGACCGATCGCGCGGCGGTGGGATACCTGCTCAAGATGCCCGACCGCATCGATCTCGCGATCCCCCGAGGTGGCGAAAGCCTGATCCGTCGCGTGGCCGACGAGGCCGAGATGCCCGTGCTCAAGCACTACAACGGCAACTGCCATGTTTATATCGACGCCTCCGCCGACCTTGAGATGGCCGTCCGGGTGACCGTCAACGCGAAAGCTCAGCGCCCCGGTGTCTGCAACGCCGCCGAGACGCTCTTGGTCCACCGAGATGTCGCGAATGCGTTTCTGCCACTCGCCTCCGTCGCCCTCATCAAAGCCGGCGTGGAACTTCGCGGCGACGACGCCTGCCGTGCCATTGTTCCCTCGATGAATCCGGCATCCCCCGAGGATTGGGATACTGAATATCTCGACCTGATCCTGGCGGTTCGCATGGTCGACTCGATTGACGATGCGATCGCGCACATCACCCGTCACGGCTCCGGACACACCGAGGCCATCCTGACGCGCGACCTCGCCGCCGCCCGTAAGTTCGTCGCCGAAGTGGATAGCGCCGGCGTGATCGTGAACGCCAGCACGCGGTTCAACGATGGGGGCATGCTCGGCCTCGGCGCGGAGATCGGCATCTCGACCGACAAATACCACGCCCGAGGCCCTTGCGGCCTTCGAGAACTCACCAGCACGAAATGGGTCGTCTACGGAAACGGTCAGATCCGAACCTGACGCTTTTCCGTCTGTCCATTTTAGCCAAACATCCCATTTTATTCTTGACATCACGCGAGTGTGGATGCAATCTCGTTAAGAGACGGGTTGTTTCCACACCGCGTGAGGGTCGCACCGATGAGCCGCGCAAATCGTACGACGTTCCGGCCGGAAGCTGAGGGGATCGAGGATCGTGTACTGACGACCGGGGGCCTGATGGGGCTGCATGCTCCGCATCCGGCAATTGTCCACCACGGAATCACGGCGCAAGGGGGAGGGCATCATCATCACGCCCCGCAGCCACCGCCGCCGGATCGGCCCGGCGGAGGCATCGGGCCAGGGCTCGGGGCGGGGCTCGTGCGGCTCGCTTTGCCGGGAAATTATCTGGACTACGGCGTGGTCACGATCTGGAACAACACGCCGACCCAGGCCAGTTTCAGCGTCGGCGCGTCGACCTTCAATAACGGCCAGCTTTATCCGTTCCTCCTGAACCCCGGCCAATTCAAGTCGTTCTATGCCCCGAAAATCGGCCCGGAACTGCCGCTTTTCGCGGTGAGCTTCGGGAATGGTTCGCCCCTGATCCCGCTCCCGCAAGACAACCTCGTCTTTGAGGCCAAAAGCTACGTCCCGGCGGGGACCGCGGGATGGCCCTATGCGATCAATCTAGGAGTGAACGGATATTATATGTCATATATTTGACATATTATTAACTGACTACAAAAAATGGCCCATGACGAATGAGGCATTCGTCATGGGCCATTGTCAAAGCCTATTTTGACGCCATTTCTCATCACTTCGGGGCGAGGGCCTGCGCTTTCTTGACGAGTTCGACGAACTCCTTGCGATAGCCATTGGAATCATCGGCCTTTGCGGAGGCGGCAATCTCTTGCACTCCCGCGTAGGTCAGGCTCCCTTTATAGGGCGAATGTCGCAAGAGCATCCCGAACCCCGCCACGGATGCCGCGAACTTGAAGTCGGACGAAGACCGCGAGAAGTCGAGCCCCTGATCTTCGGCGGCGACCTCGAAGGGACGGCTAGTCTCCTCGTCCGGGAGCTTGTAGCGGACGTGAACCGTCAGCGTCTCCTTGCTCGGAATGACCTTGGCAGCCTCCTGATACTTCAACGGGCCGACCGGCTTGAGGCCGAGCACCGCCTGCTTGCCCGGCGGGACAAGCTCGTAGAGGGCCGTGACATGGTGCCCCGCCCCCACCTCACCGGCGTCCTTGGTGTCGTCGGCGAAGTCCTCGACGTTAAGGAGGCGGTTCTCGTAGCCGATGAGCCGATAGGCCGACACCTGCGACGGGTGGAACTCAACCTGAAACTTCACATCTTTCGCGACGGTGACAAGGGTCGCCCCCATTTCCTTGACGAGCACCTTTTCGGCTTCGTCGCGGGAGTCGATATAGGCGTACTGGCCGTTTCCCTTGTCGGCAAGCTGTTCGAGCTGACCGTCCTTGAGGTTACCCATGCCGAAGCCGAGGACACTCAGGTAGACGCCGCTGGTTCGCTTGGCCTCGATCAGCTTGATGAGTTCGTCGCGTGACGTGACACCCACGTTAAAGTCGCCGTCGGTCGCCAGGATGACCCGGTTCGCCCCTTTCTTGACGAAGTTGGAGACGGCAACGTCGTAGGCGAGCTGAATGCCTGCCCCGCCGTTGGTCGAGCCCCCCGCCTGAAGGTTGTCGATCGCCGAAAGGATCTCGGCCTTGTTCAGACAGGAGGTCGAAGGGAGCACCAGGCCGGACGCTCCGGCATAAACCACGAGCGCGATCCGGTCGTTTTCACCAAGTTCTTCGACCAACCGCGAGAGTGAGTGTTTGACCAGCGGGAGCTTGTTGGGCTGCTCCATTGAGCCCGAGACGTCGACCAGGAATACGAGGTTACAGATCGGCCGTCCTTCGACGGGGATCGGCTTGCTGGTGAGCGCGACGCGAGCGAGGCGATGGTCGGGGTTCCACGGGCAGCCGCCGACCTCGACCCGTACCGCCAAGGGATGCGGACCGTTCGCGGACGGAGCGGGGTCATTGTAGGGGAAGTAGTTAAGCAACTCCTCGATCCGAACAGCGTCGACCGGCGGCATCATGTTCTGATTCAGGAACCGGCGGACATTGGCGTAGCTCGCAGTGTCGACATCGATCGAGAGCGTCGACTTCGGCGCGTCGGCCACGGCGATGAACTTGTTGTCGGGATGCTTGTCGAACTGCTCGGCATCTAGCTGCGGCGGCGGCTCGACGGCGGCAAGTTGGTCATGAAGAGCAACCGGAGCGGGGGCGGTCTCGCTCTTCAAAGCGGGGACCGTGGAGAGACCGGCCACGGCGGGTTCGGCAGCGTCGAAAAGCTTCCGGGAAGCCGGTTCCGGACCCCCGGCGGCATTGTTATCCTTGGCACGAACAAGCACTTCCTTCTCGACCTCAGATCTCACCTTTTGTTTACTCTCCCGCGCCGATTCGTCGGATTTGAGACCTTCCGTTCGAAGCGAGAGAGAATAGCGATCGTTGGCCGAGGACTCCTTGGGAGAGCTGGGAAGCCCCAGAGGTTTGTTGTTCACCCCGTAGGCCAGTCCGTCGAGAACGATGCCGCGGTTTCTTTCCTCGCGCATCACGTCCTGTTCAACGCGCGGCTCCGACGTCTTTACGCTTCGAGTGATGCTCGAAGAGGCGCCTAGCTCCGTGAGACGGGCGCCGGAACTCCGCTCTTTCACTTTCACCAGCCGTTCGGTTGAAACTTGGCCGTTTTGTACCCGACCGAGAGAGTGAAGCGATTCCAGCATTTTTCGAAAGCCCATGGGACCGGCTGGCGGTTGGGGTTTGGCAGGCGAAGAGGCGGAGGTCAGTGTGCGACCGTCGGGGCTGAACCCGGCAGCGGATTGCAGTTGGGGTTTGGCAGGCGAAGGGCCTCCACCTCCTCCCATTCCACTCATTGCACCGGCCATGCCTTCCATCGCCCCGCTCGGGGTCGCCGTAACCTTGGCGGAGGCTCGGTTGTAGGATTTGACTGAAGGAGGCGCGGGAAAATCTCCGTGCGTGCTTATGGAATCACTCAGGTCCAATTGATTCGCCTGGCGCGCCATCGCGATCACCCTTGCTTCGCGGGCGCTCTGGAAGCCGGGAAGAAGCAGAGTCACGGCAAGACCGAAGATGCTCGCCGCCGCCGCGAAGGTCAGGAGAGGAACCCAACGGATGCCGCTCCTGTGTGCCAACGGCAGCACAACCGGCGTGGGTTGGGAAGCGATTGAGCGATGATCGGAAGAGGCGGGTTCGATGCCCGCTTCGATCGCGATGCGATGGTCGGCAGTCAGGCCGGGCGCAGTTTCTTGATGAAGTTGGTCGGTAAGGAGGCGGGCGGTCTCCCGGATCTCCTCGACGTATTTACGGCTCTCCTCGCACTCGGCGAGCTGAGCTTCAACGGCCGCGCGGTCTTCACCTTCGAGTTCATCGAGGGCGAAGGCGGTCAGCCGGGGGTCGTTCGGGTCGAATGTCATGAGACGTCTCTCCTTCACGAACGGGCCTCGATAGGCTGGCCGTCGAACAAGAGTCCTCGGAGTGTCTTCATTCCGCCATGAATCAGATAACCAACGTTCGAGACGCTGTGGCCGCTGATCCTGCTGATTTCCTGGTACGAGAAACCGTTCTGAAACTTCAAACGGATGACCTCGCGTTGATTGGTCGGAAGCGCGTCGAGCAAAACCAAGACTCGGGCGGCCAGGTCGCTTTGTTCGGCGACGGCGGCGGGCCCCGGCGCGGTGCTCAGACAGCGCTGAACCTGCTCCTCTTTCAGATGTGTCATGCGGCTCTCCTTCCGTAGGACGTCGAGCGCCCGGTTGCGGCAGACGGTGAATAGCCACTCCGCCTGGTGCGATTCCAGATCCTCGCGATTCTGAGCACAGAGACGCAGAAACGTCTCTTGCACCACATCTCGCGCGGCATCGGAATCACCCATCAGGCGTGCGGCATAGAGCGTGAGCGGACCCTCAAATCGGTCCACCACACTCCGCACCCACGCCCCGTGGTCGGCGTTGGGAAGTTCCGGCATCGGATGTATCCACACTTTGGAAAACCTGGCCCCGTCCGATTCAATAACGGACGAGCCGGCCGATCCTTAGACCAGGCGCAAGAAAAAACCGCGAACCCGGGGGGTTCGCGGTCGACAGTCCATGCTTCGTAGGGTCCGCTATTCGCGGACCACCCACCAGCCGCGTCTCAATGTTTGGTCCGCGAATAGCGGACCCTACGAAACTTAAACCCCGCCGACCAGCCAGAGCGGACAGTCTCGCCGCACCGCCTCATTGGCCGCGAGGGCAAGCCTGGCGAACGCGAGCACTTCCGGTGGATCGGCCAGACCGCCATCGTCAGAATCGTGGTTTCCAAGAATAGCGTTCAGTCCGTCATCGTCGAGCGGCAGCTCCCAGCGTTCGGCAAGTTCACCGAGTTCGCGACGGAGCCCGGGCAAACTCGCGCAACAGAGGGATTCACCCCGCGACAGAGGAAGCGACACGACACGTAACGGCGTCGGAAGATAAACGCCGCGCCCGTCGACTCCAAGGGCGAGCAGATTGGCGACCATCTCGACCCCGAGCTCTTCAACGGCTCGCCTCTGAAGGTCCGACCAACCGCTGCCCGCGAGGTCACCGAAATACCTCGGAGGGACACCTTCCCAATCCCCCTCAGCGCCAAACGCATTGTCGAGAACCCCCGCCACCTCGTCGGCAATTCGAGCTTCAAAGGTGGCTCGCGCCCCACCGACAGTGAAGGAAAGACTCATCAGGGACCCCCCCCGGTTGCATACGTCGC
>JAYVYS010000863.1:0-2159 GCA_043784005.1 Isosphaeraceae bacterium | reverse complement strand
CTTTCGACACAATGGCATCGATCGCCGTCTCACGGACGTACACGGACATGTTGTTGAAGGCGTGCTTTCGTGAGGAGGCGATGAAGGCATTCGGCCTTGCGTTCGTCCCCGACATTTCGATAGACATGATCCTGTTGTGGCTTGCGAAACAATGGCCGCAATCGATCCACCGCCTGTGTCTTCGACCCAAACCCGAGAGTCATCACCCATGCACGACAAGTCACGTTCCCTCCTTCCCCAGTTGGATCTCACGCGGAGAGAGTTCACAGTCACGACCTTGGCCGCCGGATTCGCTCTCGCGGTTCAGCCTGTTTCCGCGGACACAATCACGACGGACACCAAGGGAATCGAAGCCGGCGAAGTGAAGATTTCCGTGAGCGATGGCCAGATTCCCGGCTATCGCGCCATGCCCGCCGCGGGGGGGCCATTCCCTGTCGTTCTGGTCGTTCAAGAAATCTTTGGCGTTCATGAGCATATCAAGGACATTTGCCGTCGCTTTGCCAAGCTCGGCTACTTCGCGATTGCCCCGGAACTGTACGCCAGGCAAGGCGATGTCTCGAAATTGGAGGCTTTTCCGGAGATTCTTAAGATTGTAACCAAGGTGCCTGACTCTCAGGTCATGTCGGACTTGGACGCCGCGATCGCTTATGCCAAGGGAACCGATAAAGCGGATACGCTGAAACTGGGCATTACGGGGTTCTGCTGGGGTGGTCGGATCGTCTGGCTGTACTCGGCCCATAATCCGAGTGTAAAGGCCGGAGTGGCATGGTACGGAAGGCTCGTCAACCCGCCGGATGATCTCCATCCGAAGCATCCCATCGACATTGTGACTTCGCTAAAGGCCCCCGTTCTGGGCCTCTACGGCGAGGCCGATACGGGCATCCCGGTCGCCGACGTCGAGAAAATGCGCGCCGCGTTAAAGGAAGCGGGCAAGCCTTCCGAAATCGTGCTGTACCCAGACACGCCGCACGGCTTCTATGCGGATTATCGCCCGAGCTATCGCAAGGACAAGGCCGACGACGGCTGGAAGAAAATGCTGGATTGGTTCAAAAAGAACGGCGTCGCCTGACCTGATTGAATCCATCACCTGAAGACGACTCACAAGGGGTGGGCTGAGTCTTTGAAGTCCGACAGACCCTCATGGGTGTGGACTCGAAGAATTCGACTCACCCCATGTTCATAAGATGAGTTGCTTCAGTAAGCCCATCGTGCGAATTGCCGTCTCGCTCCTAGCAAACTGCACGACTCCTGAAGAAGTTTTGCGAACGATACCAATCCGCGAGAATCCCTTTTCCCTTGCCGCGATTGAACTTAGGTTCATCGACCGAGCCGTGGCACGGCCGTTGCATTCGACCATTACCGGTGATACACGATGTTCAAGACCCTTCGGACGAAACTCCTGCTCGGATTGACACCTTTGCTGGCCATCATGGTCGGTCTTGGGGGGTGGGCTGTGGCCACGCTCGATCATCTGGGCGGGCGGATCGATGTGATCCTTCGCGAGAATTATCAGAGCGTACTCGCGGCCGAGGGGATGAAGGAAGCACTGGAGCGTTTGGATTCGGCCTCGCAATTCGCGGTCAGCGGGCAAGACGAACGAGCGGTGCGACAGCATCGCGAGAATCTTCCGATCTTTCAGAAAAACCTGGAAAAAGAGCAACGAAATGTCACTCTTGTCGAAGAGGGCGAACAGATTCTCTCCGACAGAATCACAGAAACTTATTCTAAATACTTGAAAGAATGTAACGCATTTTACAAGCTTCCTCCACGACCAGTCGAAGCGAGGTCCGAGTTTTATTTTAAGCGACTTTACCCGATCTTTCTGGAGTTGAAGAGCGACGCCGACCGTGTCCTGGAGATTAATCAAGCGAATATGATCACGGAAGATCGCAAGGCGAGAAATGCCGCGACCCAATCAAGGCGCGTCATGTTGCTTGCCTTGTTCGGTTCGGCCGTGGTTGCCACCATGTTGGCATTCGCGTTGAGCCGTTCAATCCTTGAGCCGATCCATGCTGTCACACGGGCGGTCCGCAGCCTGGGCCAGGGAGATCTCGACCAAGTCGTGCCGGCAACAACTCGCGACGAGATCGGCGAACTCGCGATCACATTTAATACGATGGCCCGAACGATTCGCGAATATCGAGAGGCCGGAACCGCGC
>JAYVYS010000862.1:0-3055 GCA_043784005.1 Isosphaeraceae bacterium | reverse complement strand
GGAGGTCCTCCGACTCAGCCCGGACGAAGCTCTGGACGTGGAGGGAGGTCGTATGACCATCGCCGCGGTGCAAATGGGAAAGTCACCGGCGCGACATGCGTTCGACCCGAATGACGATACGATCATGGTCGTCGCTCTCGATCGCCCACTTGAGCCGGGGGGTGAGGTCGAGGTCGAGATCGAGTTTAAGGTTGACCTTCCTGCCTTCTGGGGTCGTTGGGGATATCATGAGGGAATCACTTACCTTCTGAATTGGTATCCCGTCCTTGCTCATCACGACGACAAGGGCTGGGTGCGCACGCCGTTCGTACCCTGGCATCAACCATGGTATCAAGAGGCCGGCCATTACACAGTGACTTTTGACATTCCGGAGGGCCAAGTTGTCGCGTCTTCGGGGCGGATTATCGATCGATCAACGCCGGAGAACGGCCGACAACTCCTGAAGATCATCGCCAGTCCCGCGCGCGACTTCGCATTCGTATGCTCGGATCGCTTCGAGACGCTTGAGCGGAAAGTCGGCTCGACGCAAGTGCGCGTTCACTCTTTTCCCGAGAATCGGGAAAACGCCAAGCACATGCTTGATACGGCCTGCGAAGTCATCCCGCTCTACGAAGAATGGTTCGGCCCCTACTTCGATGACGAGTTTGAGATCGCGCCTTCGTTTTTCGGATGGAACGGAAACGAGTGCTCGGGCCTCGTCTTGATTGACGACCGCGTGATGCGGCTTCCTTCCGCGGGTGCGCGATACCTTGACCACCTTGTGACGCACGAAACGTGTCACCAGTGGTGGTGGAACACGGTAGGCTCCGATGGATATGCCGAAACCTTTATGGATGAAGGGCTGGTCAACTGCTTCACGGCGTTGCGGCTCGACCTCAAATACGGCAAGAACGCGCCATTGATCGTCTGGCCGAACGGTTTTAGCTGGCTACCGACGATTGGTCGTGAGGATCTGAGGCTCTCTGGATATTACGGCTGGCGTGCCAAAGGAAATGGCGGGCCCGTGATCCAGGATCTCAAGACCATGGGTAATCTCAGCTCTCTCTTCAGCCTGGCCTACGACCGGGGCGGCAAGGTTGTCGAGATGATTTACAACCGCCTCGGCTCGGAACGATTCTTCACATTCTTTCGTTTCGTCTACCGAAAATATGCGTTTTCGACATTCCATTACGTCGATCTCAAACGTGAACTTGTGGAGTTTGATCCCGGGGGGGGCTGGGAAAAATTTCTAGACGGCTGGTTGATCGAACATGGCGAGACCGATTGGGCGATTGGAAAGGTTCAGGTGGGTTCGCTCGACGCGACGAAACGGACACGTCCGGTCACGATTGAAGTCCGTCAGAATAAAGGAATGGTGGAGCCGACCGTCGTACTTTATCGCGCCGCCGAAGGTGAATTGATGGTGCCGATCTGGCCGGACCGGGGTGACTATCAGGTTCCAGGCGCGAGCGTCGCACACAAGGATGGCGACTTGGTCTGGGTGATTCATCTTGATGCCCCGGGGGTGCCAAAGCAGATCGAGATCGACCCGGATCACGCTTTGCTCGACGCGGTCCCTGACAATAACAGGTGGAAGACGGAGATCGCCTGGCGACTGACTCCGGCGATGACACCGCTTGATGAGTCCGGGAAATTTCACGCACACGATCGCATCTCGATCGTGTCCGGACCATTCATCGATCAGTATGCCCGAGGCGGTTTCAAGGTCGGTGCGCAGCGCGTCAATCAATGGCAGATCTCGTTATGGGCAGGGACCGAACCGGCACTACGTGAGGCGATTTTTGGCGGGCAGGCGACGATCTTCAACGTTCCCGGACCGAACTGGGCGGCCGGGCTCTTTTACGAAGAAGGCTTGTACAACTTCTATAACGACAAGCGTCACTCCGGCGGCCGGGCTTTCGTGCGCTACCGGCTCCTGGAGAGTTCGAGCTTCCTCGTGGATGATCAGGGATTCATCGAGTTTTATTTCGGAACGGGGAATGAGTTTTGGGCGGGAGATGATGGACGGCCGGTCGCGGGGTGGCTCGACGCGATCGGCATACGTTATCGGCTCAGCACCCTCTTTCCCTACTGGGACCCCGTTCAAGGACGGCTGATCGAGTTCACCGGCGAATATGGGAATAAGGCCTATGGATCCGTCGTCGACTACGCACGGATGACGGCCGAATATGGCATCGTGCGACCGCTTCCCGAAGGCTGGGGAAGGCTCTCCAGGAGCCGACTCGCCTTCCGGGCTTATGGCGGGATCTCCTACCCTGATTACTATCCGATGTTTCGACTGGGAGGCGGACGACGGCTCCGCGCTCTTGACCTCAGCCAAAATACGGGAAGCGCGGTCTGGCTAACGACCCTGGAATGGAGATATCCCCTCTGGGCCGAGATTGATCGCGATATCATCGATCACGTGGTCGGATTCCGCAACCTCATCGGCGCGGTATTTTACGACGTGGGGCAGTCTTATCTTCGAGGCGAATTCAGTCCCGTGGTGCACGGAGTTGGTGTCGGCCTGCGGATCGACACGGCGTTGTTCTCGTTCCTCGAGCGAGCGTCGATGAGGATCGACCTTGCCCAACCGGTGGGGGTCAATCCCGCTCGGGGGCCCGTTTTGTGGTTTGGCCTGAATCAGATATTTTGAGGGATCTTTTGCGATTCTTTGACACGTTCACTACCTCGACATAGGTTTCCCACAACCTGACGTCATCGGATCTCTTATAAAACGGTAACGTATCTGAAAGTACCTTGCGGCTACCGACGGAGAGTTCAACGTTTTGGCCGTTGATCCTTGTGGACCGAATCGTTCCCACTGAACTCGATAATGACCTAGGCTAGTAGAAACAGGCTCCGCGCCGACGAGTTTCGAAGGCCGAGCAAGTTTCAGGGGTGGTCGGAGACGTCCCCCGGTTTGAGATGATCGGTCCGGCTTCGCGGTGGAGCGTGAAGCACCCTAATGTCCAAGGTCTATTGATCTTGGGTCACGCGGACCGGGTTCCACCTGGAGGAGTGCGACATGGCCTCGATGCGACGAGCGATACGTGACGATCCGGCCCCGCCGGCG
>JAYVYS010000861.1:0-4391 GCA_043784005.1 Isosphaeraceae bacterium | reverse complement strand
GGCGACCGAAGCCAAGGCCGCTGCTGAAGAAGCCTTGAAGAACGGGGTGTGTCGACCCCCCTCGTTCTGTGAGAGGACGTAGACCTCGGCCTCGAACTTCGTGTGCGGCGTGATCGAACCCGGCTTACAGACAACCTGTCCGCGCTCCAGGTCGGTCTTTTCCACACCTCGCAAGAGAATGCCGACGTTATCTCCGGCCTGTCCGGAATCGAGCGTCTTCTGGAACATTTCAACGCCGGTCACGACCGAATTCTTATTGGCGTTGAAGCCGACGATCTCGACCGCGTCGCCCACCTTGATGAGACCGCGTTCGATTCGGCCGGTACCCACTGTTCCGCGGCCCTTGATTGAAAACACGTCTTCGATCGGCATCAAGAACGGCTTGTCAATCGCCCGGATCGGCTCGGGGATGTATTCGTCCATCGTCTTGACGAGGTCAAGAATCGGCTGGGCGGCTTTCGGATCCGTCGGATTTTCGAGAGCGGGGCGGCTGCAACCGCGGGTGATCGGGATTTCGTCACCAGGGAACTTGTAGTGCGTCAGCAACTCGCGGAGTTCGAGTTCGACCAATTCAAGAAGTTCCTCGTCGTCGACCAGGTCGATCTTGTTGAGGAAGACGACCAGCGCGGGGACACCGACCTGGCGAGCGAGAAGGATATGCTCGCGAGTCTGCGGCATCGGGCCGTCGGCCGCGGAGACCACGAGGATCGCGCCGTCCATCTGGGCGGCACCGGTGATCATGTTCTTGATATAGTCGGCGTGCCCCGGGCAATCGATGTGGGCGTAGTGCCGCTTATCGCTCTCGTACTCAACGTGCGAGACGGCGATGGTGACCGTCTTGTTGGCGTCTCGAACCGTGCCACCCTTGGCAATGTCGGCATACGCCTTCGCCTTGGCCTTGCCATGAACGGCCAAGACCGCGAGAAGCGCGGCGGTGAGGGTGGTCTTGCCGTGGTCGATGTGTCCGATCGTGCCAACGTTGACATGCGGCTTTGATCTAACGAAGTTTTCCTTGGCCATCGTTACTCCTGCGTATCACAGCGCCTTGCGGCTTCCACGAGGTCAGCAGACGGAAACACCCGGCCACCCGCCCCAAACTCCACCCAAGATCCTCGCCAGGCGAGAACCCCGGCGGTGAGGGACCGAACGGGGCGGGCCCACGAACGATCGTGCCACCACCCAATTTGGGCAACAGACCCCAAAGCTGCCGCTGGGATTTGAACCCAGGACCTCGTCCTTACCAAGGACGCGCTCTACCAACTGAGCCACGGCAGCATCTGTAGGAAACGTTTACTTCTTCTAAATTCAGTCTTCCTCAACGTTGACGACGGCATCGGACCAATCACATCCCGCTGTCCCGACCCATTCCATTCCGATTCGAGAGCGGGTGATGGGAATCGAACCCACGTTGCCTGCTTGGAAGGCAGGTACTCTACCATTGAGTTACACCCGCCTTGGCTTGGGAGTGCTTTCGACGGCTTCGCACGAAAGCGGCAACCGATTCAAACAGGCTTCTCAGGCAAGAGCGGACGAGCTGGCGGTCGTCGGGGTGTGTCGAATCATTCGTCAGTCGATCGTTTCAAGTCCTTAACTATGTCGATCTCAGTTGCGTTGAGCGGAGTGGGTGGAGCAGGATTCGAACCTGCGAAGGCATTGCCACCAGATTTACAGTCTGGCCCCTTTAGCCACTTGGGTATCCACCCGGTTCATTGAGGGTCGGTACGTACGAGCGACTGAGGGACCGTGACGTTTTCGTTTCCGATCATTCCGATCCGTTCCGGTCGAATCTGGCGGGTCTGCCGGACAGAGCTGGCGGTGAGAGTCGAACTCACAACCGTCGGTTTACAAAACCGGTGCTCTGCCAGTTGAGCTACGCCAGCGACAGCCGAGCCGTGAAATTCCGAAAATATACCGTTGAGGGGGTCCGACGCAAGGGAATTTTCCCCTTGAGCCCGGAATTCCCTCGTTGGAACGCCGCGGCACCGGGCCGTTTTCTCTCTCTTTGTCCAGGTCAGGTCCGTTGACGATTCGACCAATCCGTTTCGCCACGATCCGGTCGACTGATCCGACGAGGGCGAAATTCGTCCACTCACTGATCGATCGCTCGTCGTGGCGCAACGTTTTAAATCCTACCGATCCTTACCCGTCTTCGGCAAGAGCATCCTCGGGATTTCGTCCTTCCACACCCGATTCGCATCGACGCGGGTTGTTGTGTCGCGAATCGGCTCCGGGGAAGGATGCGTTTTTCAGCGGCCCGCGCGGTATCTCGGCGCGAGCGTTTCCTCGACCCAGACGAGAAATTGGCGGAGGAGCTTGGTATGGCTGGTCTGTCCCTCGCGATAAGCCCAGGAATCGAGTTCCTCCGCGCGGAGGAACGGGAAGCACACGCTCTGAGTCGAGACGGTGTCGTTCCCGTCTTCGCGAAGGATGTGGAAGATGATTTCCGAGCGGTCGCAGACCCAAACCTCGCGAACGCCGAACCGACGGTACACTTCAAGTGCATCGGCGGCGGGGTGCGAGAACACGACCTCTACAACAAGGTCGGGCGCGGGGTCGCGGCCGATCACAACGCGCTCGGTCCCGGACATCTGGTCGATGTGGGTCAGATAGTAGCTCTCATCCGGCTCGGTCCCCGCGCGGCCCTTATTGTATTTGAGATAGATCGACGATCCGAACGCGAGAAGATCGATGTCGAGGGCCACGCACATGGCTTCGATAAGCCCTCCCACACGCTTTTTCAAGACCTCGTGGGGCGTCCCTGGCGACACGATCGTCAGCCTCCGATTAACGTACGTATATCGAGGACTACTACGATCGCCCTTATCACGAAGGAGGTGTCGATACGTCGTCCACGAGGCGGGGATTTGTTGCCAGACGTCATCGATCCTTGGCTCTGTGGCGATGGACATCATGGCCTCACGAAAGGGAAATGGCGTACGCGACTGTCTCTGAAGAAGACCCCCGCACGGCAGCTCATCGCGCCTCGAAACGGGGGCTTCCCCACAAATCTTTATCTTCGAAATCTTACCTCAAAGCATCGGCAAATCCAGCTTGTCCTCGCCCGCGAACTTGCGAAGCTTGTCCTGGGCGCGCGACTCGATCTGGCGTACCCGTTCCTTGGTGATGCCTAGCTCGCGGCCCAATTGCTCCAGGGTCTGTTCGTTCGCCCCGTTGAGACCGTAACGGCTGATAATGATCCGCCGTTCGCGGTCGTCGAGGCGTCCCAGCATTCCCTTCACGGCCTCCTGCATACGCTTGAGTGCGCTTTCATATTCGTGTTCGTCAGCGCGATTATCCGCGGCGGCTTCGAACATCTCTTCATGACCGGTCACGAAGCGGTCGCGGCGATAGTTTTCCTCGGGAATCGTCCGGGCGAAATTCTTCATGATCGCCCAGGAAGCATAAGTGGAAAACTTGTTGCCGCGGGCGAAGTCGAATTTCTCGACGGCTCGGATCAGGCTCATATTGCCATCGGAAACGAGTTCGAAAAAATTGTTGCTGGGGCCGACGTGTCGCTTGGCGATCGAGACGACGAGCCGAAGGTTGGCGCGGATGAGCTGGTTCTTGACGGCGAGCGCTTCTTCCTGAAGGCGTTCGATTTCATCGAGGTCGGCAGTCTTGGCGCGCGTCGGGTCCACAGCGTCGCGCATGCGGTTGGCGAGCGCCTTGAGGAGGTTCATTTTGCGGAACAGGTGGGCTTCCTGTTCTCGGGTGAGCAAGGGAACTTCGTAGAGGCTCGCGAGATAGGGGGGAAGCCCCTTTGGCGGCTTGGTCCGGCGCACGGAACGAGGGTCAGCTTCGGGGATCGGTCCGAGGATGATGTCGCGAAGTTCGGGTTCGTCGAAGATCGGGTTCGGCATGCATTCGACACGCGCGGCGAGGATGCGATGGGCGCGCATCTCGTTGACGATTCGGTAGATGCTGGATCGTGTTCGATCGAATTGTCGCGCCAGGATCTCGACGGAGACGCCGCGGCGAAAGAGTTTGTAGATTTGGGCTTTGGCATCGTCGTCAAGCGGACTTCCGCCGGCGGGGAAGATCGCGCGGTCGGGATGCTCGCTATCGTAGGTCTTGAGGGTGGTGCGGACCGTTTCGGTGGAGCGCTGCATTTTTCTTGCGATCCTCCGCGCGATCTCGACCAGGGCTCCCTGGCCGACCTGCGCCATGCGTCGGGCGCGGCGGACGATTTCGTCCCGTTCCACGTCCGTCAATTGACGAAACCGGGTGCCCCGGTCCACCTGATCGCGGTGGGACTCGACGAAGCGCGTGACGCTCGATTCGAGGAAGCCCACCTTTGTCCTCCCGCCGATCACAAACCGCCGGGCGACGAGGCCTTGCCCACGCCAGCGCGCCACCGTCCTGATGGAAACATTGAATCTTTGGCTCAAAGT
>JAYVYS010000860.1:0-2322 GCA_043784005.1 Isosphaeraceae bacterium | reverse complement strand
GACCTAAATGCTTGGAGTCCCTCCTTTAACAAAACGCTCCCATTTCGCGCAAGAGCTGTGGAGAGCCGAACGTCCCGGAATCACGCAAGGCTATTTAGCCTCGTGAATCTCATCATCGATCAAGTTCGTGACGACGATCGGCTCAGCGATATCGACCCCGACCGCACCTCGTGGCAGGAATGGAACACCCTCCAACGAACCTTGGGGCACGATCCGAATATCGGGAACAATCACCGACCTGTCCGAGTCCATCTCATCTGAAATGTAGACGCGCTCTTCAATCCGCGCCAGATACTTTGGTCGGAGCTTGGCCATCAACTGATCGCTAGCGATGTTGATGAAGCGACTATGCAGATCGGCCCAACGCCATGGTCCTTCCAGATAGGGGTCCATGCCCGGAAACGGTGACGGCATGTGTTGTTCTCCCGCCGAGACGTTTCGTCATTACGGACTAAAATCATTCTACATCAACCGCCCAACCCCGTCACGCGCGCTTCCCAAACCCTCTTCCAGCCACTACACTGACGGAAACGCCCTCGAAGCAATGAGAAAAGGGTCAACGCATGGCGATGGCGGCCGACGAACGACGGGCGGTCCTCCTCCGGGAAGACGACAATGTGGCAGTCGCGGCCCGGCCGATCCCCAAGGGGTTCGTCGTTCTCGGCGTCGAGGCTCGCGAGCCGATCGCGCTGGGGCACAAGGTTGCCTTGAACGAGATTCTCGAAGGTGAGCCTGTCCGAAAATACGGACAGATCATTGGCTTCGCCACCAAGACAATCCTCGCGGGGTCTTGGGTTCACGTCCATAACGTCAAGGCCGACCTCTTTGAACGCGATTACGCCTACGCCACCGAACGTCCCCCGGTGCCGGTTGTCGAACCCCGCACGTTTCAGGGATACCTCCGGCCCGATGGCCGCGTCGGCACCCGCAATTATGTCGCGGTGGTCAGCACGGTGAACTGCTCGGCCAGCACGTCGCGCTATATCGCGGAGCGGTTTCGAGGGAATTCCTGGAAGAACGACTTCCCCAACGTCGATGGCGTTTTCGCGATCACCCACAAAGGAGGCTGTGCGATCCCGTTCAACGGGCAAGACCACAAGACCCTGGAGCGCGTGCTCGCCGGGTTCGCCACCCATCCAAATGTTGCCGCTTATGTGCTTGTCGGGCTCGGTTGCGAGGTGAATTTCGCCCAGAATGTCGTCGAATCGCAAGATCTGGTCGTGCTCGGAAGCGTGAAACGGAGCGGCGTCGAGAAGGTCCGGCCACGGATGCTCAACATCCAGGAACAAGGCGGCATCACCAAGACCGTCGAGGCCGCGGTGGCCGCCGTGAACCAGCTTCTTCCCGAGGCGAACTCGTGGGCAAGGACCACGCAGCCCGCCTCGAAAATCAATCTGGGCATGGAATGCGGCGGGTCGGACGGCAACTCGGGAGTGACCGCGAACCCCGCCCTCGGCGTCGCCGCCGACCTGATCGTGGCGCAAGGGGGAACCGCCGTGCTCGGTGAAACCACCGAGATCTACGGAGCGGAACATCTCCTCACGCGACGCGCTATCACGCGCGAAGTCGGCGAGAAGCTGGTCGCCCGGATCAAGTGGTGGGAATGGTACACCGGTCTCTTCAACGCCGAGATCAACAACAACCCTTCGCCCGGCAACAAGAACGGCGGGCTCACCACGATCTACGAGAAATCCTTGGGGGCACTCGCCAAAGCGGGGACGACTCCGCTGGTCGATGTCGTCGGCTATGCCGAGCGCGTCGATACTCCCGGTCTCGTGTTCATGGACACCCCTGGATATGATCCGCCTTGCACCACGGGCCTGGTCGCGGGAGGTGCGAACGTCTTGGTCTTCACGACGGGGCGCGGCAGCGTGCTCGGCCTGAAGCCGACGCCCTGCATCAAGGTGTCCACAAACACGCCGATGTACGAGAGAATGATTGATGATATGGATATGGACACCGGCACCGTATTAGAGGGCGAGTCGGTCGAGAGCGCCGGGGTTCGGATGTTCGAACAGATCCTGGAAGTCGCCAGCGGCTCCCGCACCAAGAGTGAGCGGCAGGGCGTTGGCGAAGAGGAGTTCGACCCTTGGCAGATCGGGCCGGTCCTCTAAAGACATCGAGCAAGCGACCCGGAACGACGCCGAAGGCCTCCCAAGTCCGGACCGGGTTCGCGCTCGCTCCGAGACACCTCGTGTTCCTGCTGATCTTTGTGGCCGAGGCGGCGTGGTTTGGCTGGTTTCTGCAAGAAACGCTCCCGAACTTCGCTCAGCAGAAACTCACTCGCCGCTTCTTCCTCGAACGGTCGGTCCCGCAAGTCTT
>JAYVYS010000859.1:0-2576 GCA_043784005.1 Isosphaeraceae bacterium | reverse complement strand
ACTTAGCCAAAGTATATCAAGGTCAGACTTTAGCTATTCACCAAGCCTATGGAACAACAACGCGCACCTCGGTTCCGTTTCGTTCGTCTAGGGTTGATTTTGCTGTGTGTTCTCGTCTCGGCGGTCCATCCTGTCGCGTTTGTTTTAAGCCGTCATTTCTGGATTGCCGACCTGCTCAGCCATTTCCAGGAACCGGCATTCGTTGTGACGCTGCTGGCCACAGCGATCGCGCTTGGAATGAGAGGCAAACGAATCGCCGTCGGCCTCGTTGTGCTGTCGCTCTTTCAGGTAGCACCGGTACTTCGCTACAGCGCCAAGAATCCTGTCGTCGTCGACCCGGCTTCAAGCAAGCGCATTCGCCTGTTGATGGCGAACGTGCTCTTCGACAATGCGATGTACGAGGATCTCGAACACCTGATTCGGACCGAGAAGCCCGACATCGTCGGCCTTGTCGAATTTACGCCGATGTGGGGCGAGGGATTGAAGGCGCTTCGAAGCGAATTCCCGTACCGCATGGAATGGCCAAGGGGAGCGAGCGGGCTGGCTTTGTGGTTTAAAGTGAAGCCAAAGAAGATCAGCCCTCCGGAATGGCTCGTCGCAGATGGACATCCCGTCATACACGCGCGCTTTGAGTTCGCCGGAGAAGAGCGCCATCTCTGGCTCGTCCATCCGAGATCACCTCTGAACCGAGGGCGCTTGCAGGCGGGAAATCCCGAGATCGACGCGATTGCGGAAATCGCGTCGAAAACCGGAGGCTCGCGGATTGTCATGGGGGACATGAACAGCACGGACGGCTCCGCCCACTTTCGCGACTTTCTGAGGGTTTCCGGACTCCGCGATAGCAGGATCGGGTTTGGTAGGCAAGGAAGCTGGCCGACCGACATGCCCTATCGGATCGCGATCGACCATCTTTTTCTCTCCGACGACCTCGCGGTGGAGAGTCGACGGCTCGGTCACATGGTCGGCTCCGATCACTTCCCTTTGGTCGTCGACCTCGCGCCCGCCCCCGAGCAAAACGCCTCCGCCCACTTTGACCAGACGTTGAAAAGGCGTTGAGGGTCATCTCGACCCGGCGAGCCGAATCGCATCAGATCCGTGGCTCGCAAGAACCCGATCAGGTTTGATGTGCCTTCCTGACCGAGTGATTCCCTGATCGCGAGGTCGGCCGTGAGTTCCTCGGTCGTTTTGGCTCGAATGCCTTCACCGAAATTTTCGGAAAGCCGGTTGCGGACCGCTCGCACCAGCGACGTAAAATCGGGGTCCGATCTCTCCAGCTCTGGAGGACGGGCCTCCGTTGATGATTCGAAGGATCTCCTGCGCTTTGTGAACCGAAGTAAGAGGAAGTAGATCGCCGACGCCGATCCGAGCGTGATTATGCAGCCGGCGAGGCCCCAAAATGCCCCGACCGCCCGATGCTCGAAGGCTTCCGGACCTAGGTTTGGCCGAGGGGGCACATGAAAGACGCTTGCGGTCTTCACAAACGACCTCGACGGGCAGCGCGGTCGTTGAAGATGCGGATGAGCGGACCGATCGGGTCGAGTGCGGTGGGTAAGTCGAAACCCGCCACTCCCGTGGCGGCACACCATTGCCGAAAGACCGCGCGTCGGTTCAAAGCCTCACGGGAATAATGAGCGCGAACACTGGACGATCCAGTATTCACGAGCCGGCTGACTCCGCTCTCAGAATCCTCGACGGCAATCAATCCCACATTTGGAAGAGCTTCCTCGCGCGAGTCGATCGCGCGTAAGGCGATCACCTCATGCCGACGGGCAGCGCGCCGCCAAACCCCCGAGGGCAACGGCTCCGTCGTCAAGAAATCGCTAAGGACGATGACGAGAGCACGCCGAGCCGAGCGTTTGAGTCGCACCAGGCCGGCGGTCACGTCGGATTTTCGAGACGATGTGGGCGTGGCCACGAGGGCGCGAATCAGACGGGCGAGGTGTCGGTCGCCGCTCGCGGGAACAACCTCGACCTCGACGTGATCGCTGACTAAGGCCAGCGCCACGCGATCCCCGTTTTGCACCGCCGCTGTCGCAAGAAGCGCGGCGGCTTGTGCGACCCGGTCGGCCTTCGAGGCGCCTGCCGGACCAAATCGGAGACTGGCGGAGACGTCCACGATTAACCAAACGGTCAGCGAACGCTCTTCGAAAAATCGCCGGACATAGGGCCTACCTTGCCGAGCTGTGGCGCTCCAGTCGATGTAACGAACGTCATCGCCGGGCTCATAAACTCGCAACTCGGCGAACGTCAGGCCGATGCCCGGTCTTGCGCTGTGGTACGCGCCGGTAAGTCCCGATAGGACTCCCGACTTGACGCGAAACCGCATCCGTCGCGCCCGCTTCACGATAGACGCGGCATCAACCTCAAAAAGAGGACTCGTCGAACGCGAGCGGCAATTGAATGGCCAGATCATTCGCGGTCGTTCTCTGTTAAGGCGACCAGGAGTCATGACTCAGAGACAAACTCAACGAGTTCCGCCCGCGTCGTCTCGTCACGGTTCGCCCCGATGGACGTGACCCGCCCGACATTCCATTGAAGTCGAACTTCCCACCGTCGGCTTTCATCCGCGGTCACGA
>JAYVYS010000858.1:0-3998 GCA_043784005.1 Isosphaeraceae bacterium | reverse complement strand
GTGCTCGTTCGGATGATGCCACCGGCGGGGCTGGAACCGGTCGTTTTTCGGATGGATGCTCTCCACAGGGTCCACCGCGCGGGCATTCCGATTCTGAATCCTCCTCGATCGGTGGAAATCTCCGTTGATAAGTATCTATCACTCGCGTTGATCGAAAGAGCCGGTCTGCCGGTTCCTCCCACCTTCACGGGAGAATCCTCGGCCGACGCCCTTGAGGCCTTTGAACAGCTTGGCGGCGATACGATCGTCAAGCCGCTGTTCGGGTCCGAAGGAAGGGGCCTCGTACGCGTTTCCGATCGTGAGACTGCGCGGCGTGTCTTCCAAGCTCTGGAGCGAATCGGATCCGTTTTGTATGTGCAAAAGGCTATCCGACATCCGGGCTTTGACTACCGGGCGTTTGTTTTAGGAGGACGTGTGGTCGCCTCAATGAAGCGGCACGGACCCCCTGCAGACTGGCGGACGAACGTCGCGATCGGCGGCCGTCCCGAGGCGGTGACTCTGGACCCCTTATTGGAACGGATGGCCGTGGAGGCGGCGCGGGCGGTCGAGGCGGAGATGGCCGGTGTGGACCTTCTTGACGACCTCGACACGGGCCGACCGGTTATCATCGAAGTCAACGCGGTGCCGGGCTGGAAGGCCCTCTCGAAAGTGACGAATGTTGATATTGCTAAGTTGGTCCTTGAACAGTTGATAGGGCCGCAAAGATGAGTCCCGGAGCCATCGCTCAGCTTGCTTGCGTCCTCGAGGTCACAGCGAGAAAGCCTGGAAACGTACATCGTTTCGCCGATTTTGCCGATGCGGGGTATCTCGACTTTCTCTTGAGCGCTCAGGTGATCGTCGGCCCGCTCAACCAGGCGAGAGAATTGGGAATTGGTCGGACCGTGCTGGAATGCGTCAAGGCGACGCAACGTTTGATTTCGACAAATACCAACCTTGGCATAATCTTACTTCTTGCTCCTTTGGCCTGCGTGCCGGAGGGAGAACGCCTTCAAGACGGGCTTGCCAGCGTGCTCTCTGCCACAACGGTCGACGACGCCCGAAACGTCTATGAAGCGATCCGCCTCATGAGGCCAGGAGGGCTCGGTTCGGCGGAAAAGCAGGATATTCATCACGACCCGACCGTCACGCTTGTCGGCGCCATGCGAATAGCCTCGGATCGCGATGCGATCGCTCGTCAGTATGTGACAACGTTTGCCGATATCTTCGATATCGCGGTACCGGCATTGAAAGATTCCGTCAGCGCGGGTCGAAGTTGGGAGACTGCGGTTGTGTTCACGCATTTAACGCTGCTGAGCCGGCTCCCTGACACGTTGATCGCGCGAAAACGGGGAGGCCCAGAAGCGAAAATCGCCTCGGTTTTGGCGAAAGACGTTCTTGAGTCGGGGTGGCCCGATCGCGAGGAAGGTGTCACGAGGTTTCGATCGCTCGACGCCTGGCTTCGCGAGGTAGGCCATGCGAGGAACCCAGGTGCCACGGCCGACCTCGTCGCGGCTGCCTTGTTCGCCGCGCTCCGTGATGGGACAATCGTTTTTCCCTTGAAGACCGAAGTTCTCGATCTTTTTTGAAGCGAGTTTTGGGTCGCCCGTCACCCCGTCCGAACATCGCGATCTGGAGTTTTGCCTCGTGCCGGGTTCGAAATACACCGTTCGTGTCAGCAAAGATTATCTGGTCTTCTGCTCGGGTCACTTCATCACCTACGCGGGCGACAAGTGCGAGCGAATCCACGGTCACAATTACCGAGTCGCCGTGGAAGTGGAGGACATTCTCGATGAAAATCACTACGTCTTTGACTTCATCGCTCTCAAGGATTTAACACGTGCGGTTACCGATGAAATCGACCACCGTATGCTTCTTGCCACGCGAAACAAGCAGATTACCTTGAATGACGATGGTGCCAACTGGCTGGTGCGCTATGAAGACCGGCGATGGAGTTTCCCCAAGGAGGAATGTGCCCTGCTGCCAATCGCCAATACCACGGCGGAGCTTCTCGCGGATTATATCGGCGATCAGCTTCGGTCGGCGATCGCCTCGAAAAGGATCAATTTGCCTCGCGTGATGCGGATCGTAGTGGAAGAGAGCTTTGGGCAATCGGCGACGTCGGAATGGATCAATCCCGAATGGAGAGCGCTTACCCCCGACTCGCGATTTGATCAAGGTCAAGGGCAGTGATCCGGCCATCGTGCAGAGCGGTTCCGACGAGGACCTCGGATACGCCTCGAAGGCTGAGGTCGTTTAGATCCGCCATACAAGACACGCCCCCGCCGACCGCGACCGTGACTCTCGGAAAACGTCCAAAGATTTCCTCGATCAATTCGTGATTCCCAAATCCACCGCCTTTCCCCATCCGGGCCGTGTCCAGGAGAAGAAAGCGCGTGAGACCAAGGTCCGACACATGCTGAAGTAATTCCAATGGCTCGGTTGACGACCAGTTCGATCCCTTCGCGACGATCGGACACCCCTGGCGTAGATCAAGGCTGAAGATAAGGTGTTCGCAGCGACCAGCCCGAACAATGTCCGCCAGTGCATGCGGTCCGGCAAGGCTCTCGGTCGCCACAATGGTGGCCGACGCGCCTGCATCCTCTACGACTCGACGCTCGTCGGCTGTCTTGATTCCGGCATCGACCCAGCAATGAAGTCCAGCGCGTGCGAGCGATTGAAGAAACGTCGGAGCAAAGGGTCGCCCGGCGATCGCATGAAGATCGGCGAGGTACAAGGTCGAGAGGCCGAGTCTGCTTCTGAAGCCCAAGGCGAGGCCAAAAGGGTCTTCGCCTTGACCGATGACCCCGCGGACAGGCAAATAATGCTCTCGACATCCCCCGCGCGCGTGCAGGGCGATTCCGCCGCGATAGTCAATGACAGGGATGACCCGGGACCGAGGAATGGAATGGTTCGGGGCGAATAAATGAAGGTCTTGATTCACGAATGGGTGACCGGAGGAGGGCTTGCGGGACACGACTTGCCAGCAACGTTGGCCGCCGAAGGCAACGCCATGCGCCAGGCCTTGTTGCGGGAATTCTCGAGTGTTCCGGGCCTTGAGATCATTGCAACTCTCGACGTACGCTTTGAACAAGAGAATTTCCGTACGCAAACGATTCCGGTACGCGAGGGCGACGAGGAATTGACGCTTGCCAGGCTGGCGAAGAAATGTGACTTTACGCTCTTGGTCGCCCCGGAGACAGATGATCTCCTGGCATCTCGCGCGGAGTTGATTGAGCAAGTCGGTGGCCGTTCCTTGGGATCTTCGCCCGAAGCAATCCGGCTAACGGCGGACAAGTTTCGGTTCGCCGCCCACCTGAACGCGGCATCGATCCCGACCCCCCGGAGTGTTCAATTTCGACCGTCGCAAGGGCTCCCTAGAGAATTCACGTATCCGGCAGTGGTGAAGCCGATCGACGGCGCGGGAACTATTCAGACCTATTATTGTGAGGATGCCGACGATCTTCCGATTGATCAAGCACTTCCCGATGAAATGCTGATCCAGCCGTTTTTTAAAGGACCGCCGCAGAGTGCGAGTTTTTTGGTCGGAAAGAGTGGTCAACCAGTATGTCTAGGAATCGGGCGGCAGAATATGGCGCTTGAGGAAAAAGCGTTCGTCTATCGCGGAGGCGTTCTTCATTGCTCCGACGCCTTGGCGGGCAATGAACCCCTCTCGGCGTTGATGTCGGTGAGCGGGCTCAGTGGTTGGGTGGGGGTCGACTTTCTTGGACCTCATGAGGACCATTCGATCACAATCCTTGAAATTAATCCGCGTCCAACGACTTCACTTGTCGGTATCCTCGAACTTTACGAACCCGGCGCGATCGCCCGAGCCTGGCTCTCGGGAGTTGCAGGCGAAATGGCTGTGGTTGCCATTCCGAGACGCTGCCATGAAGTTCGATTCAAGGAGGACGGTACGATTCTTGGTGGCCGAGTCGTTAAATCATGAATCGACCGACGGAAATCATGGCTCTCGACGTTGGGGGAGCGAACCTGAAGGCGGCTCACTCCTGCGGGATGGC
>JAYVYS010000857.1:0-2349 GCA_043784005.1 Isosphaeraceae bacterium | reverse complement strand
GTCTGATCGCCGGACTGATCCGTCCGGATTCCGGCTCCATCCATCTCAGAGAGTGCTTACTTTTCAACTCCGACCGTGGCGTGAATCTGCCCCTGCGATCGCGGAGGATCGGCTTGGTCTTTCAGGACGATCTCCTGTTCCCGCATCTGAACGTCGCCGCCAATATCGGGTTCGGATTGCAAGGGTGGGGGAGGTTGGAGGCGAAACGCCGCATCAACGAAATCTCGTCACTTTGCGGAGTGAATTCGTTTCTCGGTCGTCGTCCCGACACACTTTCGGGAGGCGAACGCCAGCGCGTGGGCCTGGCACGCGCGCTGGCTCCTCGACCTCGGCTCTTGCTTTGCGATGAACCGGTCTCCGCGCTCGATCTGGTGAGCCGAACCGCGCTGATCGACGTGTTGAAAGTGGTTCAGTGCAGGGAATCCTTGCCGATTCTTTATATCACTCATAGCCCCGCCGAGGCGGTCTCGGTCGGGAACACGCTTTTCCTCTTTAACCAGGGTAGGATCGTTGCCGAAGGGGCTCCGATTGACGTCCTCGCCGAGGCCGCGGGGGGCGGCGTCGGAAGGCTCGAAGGCGTTCGGAACGAGTTTCCGGGCGTCGTTGAAGCCCATTCGCCCGATCAGGGAGAAACGCATTTGAGGCTGATCGGCGGCCCACAGGTGATTGTGCCGAGGCAAACCCTGCCGACCGGCGCGGCGGTTGTCGTGTCGGTGCTCGCGGAGGAGATCTTGCTGGCGAGAGGTTCGGTGCTCGGGCTGAGTGCTCGCAACATCATTGAGGGAACGGTCGATCGGGTCTTGCCACACGGTGCGGAGGCGGAAGTGCTTGTGCGGACGGGTGCGTTGATTTGGATGGTCAGCGTCGTCGGTCCGGCGGTCACGGCCCTGGGGCTTGAAACCGGGGCCGAGGTTCGCATGATCGTGAAAGCCAGGAGTTGTCACATCCGTATATCCTCAAATCCGTCGATAGTTTATGAAGAGAATGGGATGGAGCTGTGATGGAACCGCTCGACGTGATTGTGCACCTCGATTATGCGTTTGATATTGGATATGAGATCGATCTCGAAAGCGCCGCGACGCTTCTTCACGGTCAGGCCGGGACGATGCCGCGTCGGAAGCGAACGCCCGAGTCGATCCGATACCGCCCCGCGCCGTTGCGGTTGCCTGTGAATGTCGACGGGCTTTGCCTTCCGGGCGGAGTTGTGACGATCTCACCAGCGCGTGGCGAACTCTCGTTGTTCGACTTCGCGGCGATTTCGCTTTCGATCCAGTTTCCCGTGCGAATGACTCCCGAGGCGCTCTCCCGACTCGCCGGGGACCTTGCCGACCCGACAGTGCTGAACGCGGAGGTCAGGCAGGTGGTCTACCCCTGGATCGAGCGGATCAAGCCCTCGGTGATTGGATTCGAAGTCAGCGACCTGAGCGAGGAATACATCGTTTTTCAAGTGGCCGACGCGCGCGAAGACTGGCTCGAAACCCATTCCGACTGGATCGCGGGCTTGGTGCGGCTTGATCCCGACCCTTTGAGTCGTTCAGAGATTGTGGAGGCGACGAAATTCAGCCTCTCCTACACGCCCGAGGATCTCGTGCTGCTCGACTGGGCCGCCGGATTCATCGCCGATCGAGACTGCGCGGATACGCTTCAGGTCATCGAGTTCGCAAATGTGCAGCTTTTGGAGTTTCGTCATATCGACGACCGCCTTGATGACCGCCTCGAAGCCGCCTATCGTTTGATCCGTACCGGGGGTCGGGGACGGTTGTGGTGGTGGCGGTCACACGGGGATGCCGTCCGTCGTGTTCGCGAGCTGGAGATCGAAGCGACCAGCCTTTTCGAACGAGCCGACAACGCATTGAAGCTGATCGGCGATCATTATCTCTCCCGCGTCTACGACCTCGCCTCCTCGCGCCTTCACCTTCGCGACTGGCAGCAAAGCATCCGTCGCAAGCTCGAAACCGTGGGCGATGTCTACGACCTGCTCGTGCAACAATCGGGCGAGCAACGAGGGGAAGCCCTCGAAATCATCGTCGTGTTGTTGATCGCGACGGAAATCTTGCTGGCATTGCTGAGGCATTAGAGAACAACGATCCGACAGAAGGCCAGGATCGCTTTTCATTCGTAGAGAGGATGGTTGGACCAGTCACTCACGAAGACCGTGGGTTACCTTATACGGATGCCAGAAAGTTTATGCCCTTCGGTGCACATAACCGGCGTTGCAGATGCTCTTGAGTTTCTCGGCATCACCACACACGACACCTAAATAGCCTTGCGTGATTCCGGGACGTTCGGCTCTCCACAGCTCTTGCGCGAAATGGGAGCGTTTTGTTAAAGGAGGGACTCCAAGCATTT
>JAYVYS010000856.1:0-3680 GCA_043784005.1 Isosphaeraceae bacterium | reverse complement strand
GTCCCAAACTCACGGATGCCGATACCCAAGTCGGGCTTGGGACATTGTTCCATCGGCCATGATTTCTTGTTAGCTCTTCGCCGGCATTGGTGAGAGTTTCAGTCCTGTGGAATGCCCCGCGATGAATTTGAGCAAGGCCTGGGTCGCGGGGTCGGCTTCATTGAACATCATTTTGAAGATAATACTGATATGATTTCTATCATTGATAACTTCGCAGGTCGACTCGACGTGATTCTTTAACAACATTGCGTGAAAATCCTGTGACATCTTATCGCAGGTGGGAAAGTCGCGATCGGCGTAGAGGATCAGAAAGGGTGGCTCCTTGCCATCGACATGCTTCAGCGGCGAGGCGCTTTCGGCGGCTTTTTCTCCCTTTCCGATGATGACCTCCATCCAGCCTGGCGGGAAGAGATAGATCCCGCTCATCGGCATGACCCCCTTGATCGCCTTGGGGCTCAAGGATTCGGTCGCGAGGTACTGGTCGTTCGTCGCCAGAAGCGCCGCGAGGTGGCCGCCCGCGGATTGGCCTGTGACGAAGATCTCGGAGGACTTGCCGCCGTATTTGGCGATGTTTTTGTAA
Source organism: Isosphaeraceae bacterium (assembly GCA_043784005.1). Taxonomy (GTDB): domain Bacteria; phylum Planctomycetota; class Planctomycetia; order Isosphaerales; family Isosphaeraceae; genus JAYUFP01. The sequence continues at coordinate 3,100 of JAYVYS010000856.1, read as the reverse complement.
GTCCAGGCGAAAGCCTTGGCCACGTCTTTGATATGGGCGGGGTGCATGTTGGGAGGTGTGAGCCGGTAGCTGATGATCACAGCGCCCACGCCGTTCTTGGCGAAGACCCTCCCGAAATTGCCGTACAACTTACGGTCTCCCGACCGCCAACCCCCGCCGTGAACGAAGAAAACGACGGGGAAATCTTTCAGGCCCTTGGGTAAATAAAGGTCGAGCTTGTGCTTTTTCGGGTCGGCCTCCGGGCCTTCGACGTAGGGGATGTCTCTGACAACTTCAACCTCGTAATTACCGCCAATGACGACCTCGGCCTCCTTGGCGATTTCTTTGTCCTTGTCTCCGGCTCTGACCGCCGGATTCGGCAGAAGGAAAAGCACGAGGACAGAGGCGATAATGGCGGGTTTCAACGCAGGAGGCCTCCACGCGGTGGGGTCGGGTCGTTAACTCGCCTCTATTGTACGCAGAAGGAAACCTGAACGTTTCTACGGTGGGTTCCGGGGGGATCGCATTCCCCCCTTTCGGCAAGAAGCGGGAATAGGGCCGCGATAAGCACGGCCCTGCCTCTGATCGCGGTCAGACGAGTTCCCCCGCGGCGACGGGTTTACCCGATCGAATTTTTCCCGCGGCCAGGCTCGTTCCGAGAATGCTCCCCACAATCACCAAAGCGATGCCGCCGACCCACATCCAGACCGGGTGTGGGAAGCTCATCAGATTCGTGAGCGTCGCCAGCGAAAGGATGATGCCGACGGCGACTCCGTCCCGACAGAGGGGCGAGAAAGCCGCGCGGCGAACCATGTCGCGAGCCACGACCCGCCAAACGCGGCAACTCCCCAGGCCACGATCACCGCGAGCAAGGCCCCCGGCGGGAGCTTTTCCATAAGGGCGCTCATTGCGGCGGGATCTTTCATGAGAGCCTGAAAGGCGGCCGGGTCGTCAAAGAGTTTCTTGACGTCCGCCGGGGGCGGGAAAATCCGTTGACCGATGAACTCGCACCCCGCCACGAGCACGACCGCCACCACCGCGCCTGTGAACACCGCCAGGATGCTTCGCAACATTCCTTTCATCGCTTTGGTCCTTGTCGAGAAGGGTCACGCTTGTCCGCTCGCCATTTTCGCCGCCATTTCCTTGGCACGCCGGTCCATCTCCTCGGGAGGCACATCTTCCTTGTGGGTGGAAATCGTCCAGCGGTGGCCGAACGGGTCATCAAGGGTGGCCGAACGGTCGCCGTAAAACTGGTCCTGGATCGGGCGAACGACCGTCGCGCCTGCGGCGACGGCCTGCGTGGTCACCGCGTCAGAGTCTTCGACGTAAATCACGAGGCTCGATGTCGATCCACCAAGCGTTTTCGGGCTGAGCGCGCCCATCTGGGGGGCTTCATCGGAAAGCATGATGTGCGAGTTGCCGATCTTGATCTCGGCGTGCCCGATCTTGCCGTTCCAGTCCATCCGCATGATTTCCACGGCACCAAACGCTTTTTTGTAAAACGCAATCGCGTCTGACGCACCTTGGATATAAATGTAAGGTGTAACGCTAGAGTAACCGTCGGGGATCGGCTTCACGGCCATCGGGGCGGACTCCGTGTCGAGACAATGAATCGGTTCGTGCCGGACGACTGTCGCCTGGACGCCGAAAGTATACCCCTCAACACGAACGGTACAAGCGTTTAGTTATAGAATTGTAAAAATTTCTTAAGGCACTTATTTTGAGGTGGGACGATTCCTCTCGTTCACGACGCCGAGTATCATGGGTGGGGACAGTCCTCTCCGCCGGGAAAAATGGGTGTCATTGCTTTTTAACACCGATTCGGCGGGAGGGAATGAAAAACGAACCGACACCAATTTTTCGCGGACAAAGGATCGTCAGGCGGGAATTCTTATTGTCGTTCATCACCCTGCTGGCGATCTTTGAAGAACCCGATCGGGCGCTGGCTGCGTGAATCCGGACTTCACAAGCGATTCACAAATCCGCAAGACAAAACGCCATCTTCCTCACTGGACGATCGACGGAGGTGCATATTTCGTCACTTTCCGACTGGCCTCGGAAGCGCTTCGCCCCCAGGAACGAAGTCTCGTACTCGACCACATTCGCCAGGGCCATGACACATTTTACCGATTGATCGGCGTCGTGGTCATGCCTGACCACGTCCATCTGGTTCTGAAACCGTTGGCGGGATTCGACTTGTCTCGGATCTTGAAGGGCATCAAAGGCGCGAGCGCCCGAAAGATCAACCTGAGCCGTGAAACTCGGGGAACCGTCTGGCAGGACGAGTCCTGGGACCGGATCGTTCGTGACGAGGCTGAGTTGATCGGCATGCTGGAGTATATCTCGCAAAACCCTATGAAAGCCGGACTTTGTGCAGAGTCCGAAGTGTATCCCTGGCTTTGGATCTTGAAAGATGAGTCCATGCCCTGAAACCGGGAGGCAGGCATGTCAGCCTTTTTCCCGGCAGACAGGAATGTCTGCCCCCTTTTTCTGCCTGGGTCAGCCTGAATCCAAGGGGTGGTGCAGGCATTCTTGCCTGCGATAGATGAGGCCCGGTGGGGCATGTCAGCCTTTTTCCCGGCAGACAGGAATGTCTGCCCCCCTTTTCTGCCCGGGTCGTCCGGGCGCTCGTCGCGGCTGGACCATCCGGAGTGGATCACGACCGGGTCCACGCCTTCACGATCATGGCGTCGGTTTCCTTGTCGAGCGGATGTCCCTCGAAATCGCCCGAGATTTCCCAACGATCGAATCCGGCCACGCGCAGGAGAAGTTCCATCTCGGACTTGTAAATCCAGCGGACGGTGGTCTGAGACGGATGTGTGTCGACGACGTTTCCATCGGCGTCCAGGAACTCCATGTCCATGTGCGAATATTGGAGTTGTCGCACGCGGTCGAAATGACGGGTGTCCCAGAACCGGATCGGAAGCCCGGTCTCCGGGTGTGTCATCTCGATTTCCAGGACGCGGATTCCTTGGGGAGCCGTGATGATTCCCGCGCCCGGGAAATAGGTGTCGAAAGCGAGCAACCCACCCGGCAAGAGATGGTCGCAACAGCATTCCAGGCAGGCGATCTGCGTGTCGGTCGTCAGGTTATGTACAATCGCATTAAACGGGATGATAAT
>JAYVYS010000855.1:0-2284 GCA_043784005.1 Isosphaeraceae bacterium | reverse complement strand
GTGGCGTGATGGAATTCCTGATGCAAGCCATCACATCTCACCAAAATCACACCCCAAAACCGTCAATTCTGCCTGAAGGGGCGTGAACGGTTACTGAAGATGAGTTTGAGAAATCGTAATATTCTTGCGTGACGCTTCCCATTGATATTATGCAAACGTCTTTAACTCTGCTTTATCTTCACGCATAGATCCGCGGCCTGTTGGTGCGAACATTGGCACCGTTCTCGCTCAAAAAGTCGAGACATCGGCGCGGCAGGCGGACTTGGAGGAGCACCTTGTCATCTTCGTACGTTCGGCTCTGAATTTGGGCGTGCTGTGCGAGGTAAGCCAGAACACGGCCGTTGCCCACACTGGTCTCGATCTCCGCGTCGAGCGCGCGGTCAAGTAGAGAGTCTCGCACGGCGCGTTCCAGGTCGTCGAGGCCGTCGCCGCTCGCGGCGCTGATGGTTACGGAGTCGTGGTGGTGCGAACGCAAGACGTCAAGGAACGAACGATCGGGAACCCGGTCGGCCTTGTTTAAAACGAGGATGGTCGGGTGCTCGCCCAATCCCAACTCGTCGAGCACATCTTTCACCGCGTGGATCTGTTTTTCGGCCTCGGGGCTCGACGAATCGACGACGTGCAATAGCAGGTCGGCCTGGCTTGCTTCTTCGAGCGTCGCCTTGAACGACGCGACCAGCGAGTGCGGCAGGCTACGAATGAAGCCGACCGTGTCGGAAAGCAACACCTGCCCGCCACCATTGAACCGCCACTTGCGCGTACGGGTGTCGAGCGTGGCGAAGAGTTTGTCTTCGACCAGAACCCCCGCGTTGGTCAAGGCGTTCATCAATGTGCTCTTGCCGGCGTTCGTATAGCCAACGAGTGAAACCGTGGGCGCGTCGGAACGCGCCGCGACTTCTCGTTCTTTGCGAGCTTGCACCTTGCCAAGCTTGGCTTTGAGGTCTTGAATCCGGTGTGTCACGAGCCGACGGTCTTCCTCAAGCTGCTTTTCGCCAGGACCGCGTACGCCGATCCCGCCTTTATATCGAGAAAGGTGGGTCCACATTCGCTTTAGACGTGGCATCGCGTACTGGAGCTGCGCGAGTTCGACCTGGAGTTGAGCCTCGTGCGTCTGGGCTCGGGTTGCGAAGATGTCGAGAATGACCTCAGTGCGGTCAATCACCTTCACGCCGAGTTGCTCCTCAAGGTTGCGCGTCTGGGCGGGGCCAAGGTCATTGTCGAAAACAACGAGGTCCGCTTCGTGAGCCTCGACAAGCGCTTTCAACTCGTCAACCTTGCCCGAGCCGATGTAAGTGGCGATGTCCGGTCGCTGGCGTTTTTGCATCATGCTACCCACCACGATCAACCCGGCCGTCTTGGCCAGGCCCCGAATCTCGTCCAGAGGGTCGTCGGGATTCGTCTCGCTGTCGGGGAGGATTACTCCGACGAGAATCGACTTTTCCCTACGATCGGAACGCTCGGTGCTCTTGAGTTCGCCCAAAGGGAATGACCTCGCAGGATGGGAAAATGGGAAAGAGGCCGACACCTCTCAGAGGATTCTAGGACCGCCGACCTCGCCGCGTCAACGACCTCATGACGCGAATGATCGACACTTGCTGCTTGAGATAAGTTCGTAAATTGTCCATCTTAAGTTCGCGAAATTTTTAAGAAGTGTTTCGACGCGGCCCGATCCTGGAGCCTTTTTTTCTAGGTTGGCAAAGTTCCCTTGATTGGGGATGACAAGATCTGTCACTCCTTGCGTCGGTTCGACTTCAAGAAGTTTCACCATGGCCCGACGGACTGCCCGCCCCCAGCCCAGCCAGACCCTCGAGCTCCCCGCACTCACCCGTACCTGGCCCGAGTGCGGCGGCCTCCTCTGGGCCGCTGACAAGGCCCAACGCTCGGTCACCACCCTCGACGTCACGGTCCGGCTCCGGCGCCAGGTCCGACGCTGTCGCGGGTTCCAACTGCGCCCGCTACCATGTCCCCCTCCGCCCCGAACGGGAGGGCCGCTACGCCCCCTCCTCGCGCACGGGTTCGGCCTCGACGTCACTGCCCTTATCGGCACCCTGCGGCACGCCCAGCGTCCCCGAGATCCACGCCGAGTTGATCCGACGCGGCGTTCCCCTCTGTACCCGCACTGTCTCCAACCTCCTGGACCGTTTTGACGAACTGCTCGCTCTCTCGCTCGTCGACACCGAACGCCTCCGCCGGGTGACGGCCGCCTCCGGCCGCGTGATCCTGGCCATCGACGGCCTCCATCACCAGGTTCTCTGGGTTCTCCGGACTGCCTTTCCGGCGAGAT
>JAYVYS010000854.1:0-2918 GCA_043784005.1 Isosphaeraceae bacterium | reverse complement strand
GTCGCGAAGTTTGCCTGAAATGAGATATGATGAGCTGAGTCGTCCGCTCCGCTTTACGCCAAAATCGGCAACTGCGAGAAAAACTCGTTCCCCTTGTCGTCGACGAGGATGAACGCTGGGAAATCCACGACGTCGATCTTGTAGACTGCGTCCATTCCAAGCTCGGGGTATTCCAGAAGCTCCACCTTCTTGATGTTATCTTGCGCCAGGATCGCGGCGGGGCCGCCGATTGAGCCGAGGTAAAAACCGCCGTGGGCCTTGCACGCATCCGTCACGGCCTGCGAGCGGTTCCCCTTGGCAATCATGATCAACGAACCACCATTCGATTGGAACAAGTCCACATAACTATCCATCCGCCCCGCCGTGGTCGGCCCGAACGAGCCTGAGGCCATCCCCGGAGGGGTCTTCGCCGGGCCCGCGTAATAGACGGGGTGCTCTTTCAGATAGTCGGGCAATCCCTCGCCGCGATCGAGCCGCTCCTTGAACTTCGCGTGGGCACTGTCGCGCGCGACGATGAGCGTGCCCGTCAGCTTCAGTGGCGTGGAAACCTTGTAATGGCTCAGTTCGGCCAGGATCTCCGCCATGGGCCGGTTCAAGGGGATGGGAACCCCCGCCTCGGCCCCGAGTCCTGTGCGCTGGGTTGCGGGAAGAAACCGTGCGGGGTTGCGTTCGAGCACTTCGAGGAAGATGCCGTCGCGGTTGATCTTCGCCTTGATATTCCGGTCCGCCGAGCACGAAACACCGATCCCCACCGGGCACGACGCCCCGTGCCTGGGCATACGGATCACCTTCGCGTCGAGCGCGAAATACTTGCCGCCGAACTGAGCGCCGATGCCACTCTTGCGGGCCAGCTCCATGACAAGCTCTTCGGCCTCAGTATCGCGAAACCCGTGGCCGGGTGTGCTCACTCGCGTCGGCAAATTGTCGAGATAGCCGGTGCTCGCGAGCTTGGTCGTCTTCAACGTCGCCTCGGCCGATGTCCCGCCGATCACCACGGCAAGGTGATAGGGCGGGCAGGCCGCGGTGCCGAGCGACCGTAGTTTTTGATCGAGAAATGTTCGCATGCTCTTCGGGTTCAAGAGTGCTTTGGTCTCTTGGAACAAGAAAAACTTGTTTGCCGATCCTCCTCCTTTGGCGACGAACAGAAACTCGTAAGCGTCTCCGTTGGTGGCGTAGAGGTCGATCTGCGCGGGGAGGTTTGTTCCTGTGTTCACTTCCTCGTACATCGAAAGCGGCACGGTCTGCGAGTACCGAAGGTTTTCCTTCAAGAACGTCTCATAGATACCTCTCGAAAGATATTCTTCGTCTTTGGCCCCTGTCCAGACTGCCTGGCCTTTCTTGCCGACGATCGTCGCCGTTCCCGTGTCCTGGCACATTGGCAGGTTGAAACCCGACGCGACCACGGCATTACGAAGCAGGGTCAACGCCACCGTGCGGTCGTTTGTGGAAGCCTCGGGATCGTCGAGGATCGCGGCGACTTTTTCGAGATGCTTGGCCCTATACAGGAACGAGACGTCGCGAAACGCCTCGCGCGCCAACAACGTGAGCGCCTCGGGATCCACCGTCACAACCTCGCGGCCGTTGAAGGTCGCCGTCGCGACGTGGTCGGATGTCAGCAGGCGATATTCGGTCGTGTCGGGTCCGGTCGGGAGTGGATCTTGATAGGCGAATTCTGGCATGGGTATCGCTCGCTAAAACGGGTGCAAACGTGCTTTATTCACGGGATGTTTAGGTTGGTCATCGCCCACCAAATTCGCACTCGGCGTGGGTCTTGAAGATTGGTGGGGGTGCCCATCCTACTTGAGCTTCGTCACCAATGGTCCGCCCAGCGGACCCTCCAGGCCAGCCATAAACGCCTCAAGCTTGAGCCGGAGAACGTCATAATCAAACAACCGTAGCGCCAGTTCCCGGTTTCGGCATCGGAGCGGTGCCAGGTCTCGTTCGCACCAGCTTTGCAACCGCGCCGCCAGTCGTTCAGGATATCCGGCGTCCCTCATTCCATGATACGGCAACGTCTGCCCGCTGTCGGCTACCAAGCGGTGAGCTTCTCCCACATCGGTACAAATCACAGGGGTTCCACAGGCGAGATATTCCGGGAGCTTGGCGGTCGTCCGGCCCCAGCCGATCGGGTCGTTGGTCTGGGTCGAGAGCCCCACATCAAACACGTTCATCCATCGCCAAACGTCTTCGTGAGGGACACGACCCACCAGCCGCAATCGGTCGCCCAGCTTGAGTTTTTCTCGCGCCGCTTCCAGCAACGACAGGCCCGGTCCATCGCCCACCACCACGCCCGTCACGGGAGAATCCCTCGGCAAGAGTGCCAGGGCCTGGGCCAGCTCCCACCCTGAAAAAATATCCACGACTGGATTCGCCGACAAGCTTCCCACAAAGCCGACCGCGAATCGCCCTTCGAGCTTATATTCGCGACGCAATGCGATCACCTTGGGGTCATCACGACAGGGACGAAACAGCGCCGTGTCCACGCCATCGGGCAGCCAAAGGGCAGGGGGGAGAGGACGCTGCGGCGCGAGCCCTTGAAAATACTCCGCCAAATAGGAACCTCGAAAAACCAGGGCATCGGCCTTCCGAGGTAAGACCCGGTCGAGCCGGTCGGCGATCGCGACTTCGACTCGGTTCCGGCCTTGATTGGCGAGCAACGGACGCGCAGGGTCTCCCAGCTCAAAGATGAGCTTGAGCGGCGGGCCGAGTTTTTTTCGGAGCGCGGCCAGGGGCGCACCCGGGATTCCGAGGTCGATGCCGTAAATCCAGTCTCCCCGAAACGCGCGGAGGGCCTTCACGATCGGGGCGATCGAACCCAGGCGTCCGCGATCCTTGTAAAGGATGGAGACGTCGGCCCGCGCGCCAAACAAAGCCCGCGCGCGAGGCCCTTGCACGAAATCGGGCCGGCCGTTAACGAG
>JAYVYS010000853.1:0-7706 GCA_043784005.1 Isosphaeraceae bacterium | reverse complement strand
GCAACGTCCGCTCGAAGAGGACACCCAGCCCAAGAGCGCCGGCGGCGACAAGTCCCGCCCAGGTCATTCGCTCGGCGGCCGGCGTTTTCTCGTACCAGGCGAGCGCGCCCTGGCCGAATTGCCTGACGAGGCGCATCAAGGCGTCGAGGTCAAAGCCGCCGCCTTCCGCACCTCCCGCGACCAGCAACAGCACCGCCAGCGCGATTGCGAGCCCGGTTGAGGTGGCACGCGATGGCCTCGACGAGATCCTTCCTCGCATATACGGGGTCCTTCCCCATTTCGTAGGGTGGGTCGAATCTTAGAGGCCCACGATCGTCCATCACGTGCGTGGTGGGCGTCGAAGACTCGACCCACTCTACAGGTCTTGAGATGATCCGGTGTCAGCTCCCGCTCTTCGCCCCGTCAAGACGTGACTTGGCCGCATTGAGCCGGGTTTTCGCCTCGGCGGCGTTCGGATCGTCGGGGAACTTGGAACGCAGCCTTTCATAAGTTTCGGCGGCGTCGGCCCACTGGGCGAGTTGTTCGTAGGCTTTTCCGGTTTCCAGCAACGCCGTGGCCTGCCATGAAGGGGCATCGTAAAGGATGTCAACCTTTAGAAATTGACGAACGGCTTCGTGGTAATCTTTTTGGTGGAAATAGGTTTCGCCGATCATGAGCTGGGCGCGAGCGACGAGGTCGCCCCCTTTTCTCGCCTCGATCACGGTGGAAAAGGCCGCGCGTGCATCGTCGTAGCGTGCCAGCGACATCAAGGCCCTGCCTCGATGAAACTCGACTTCGGCCAGTAGCGGGTCGCCCGGAGCATCCAAGCTGAGGGCCTCGGCCGCTTCGACCACCTCTTTCCATTTCTTGAGCGCGAAGAGACTCTGAACACGTCGGCGACGAACCGCGAGTGAGAAGCCTTTCGGGTCCGCCGGATCGGCAGGGTCCGACTGGAGTGCCGCGAGCGACTCATCGGCCGATTTGAAATCACCCGCTTCGAGTGAAACCTCAGCCCGCAAGAGCTTTGCCTCGCGGCGGAACGGGCTCTCCGAATATTGATTTATGAGCCGATCGAGGGTTTTGCCGGCGGCCTGCCAGTCCCCTTTCTCGGCTTGCGACCTCCCCAGTCGGTAGAGGCTGGAGGGGATTAACCGGTGTGAGGCTTTGGTTCCCTCGCCGACCAGGGGAGTCAACAGCTTGATCACCTCGTCATGGTTCTTGGCCTGGTTGGCGGATTCCGCCAGGTTAAACCGCGCGTCGGCGGCGTGCGGACTGTCGGGATATCCAATCAAGAGGCGAGTGAAGACCTTGTCGGCGTCGGTGGGTCTTTCGGCGTCGATAAGCGCCCAACCCCAGTCGGAAAGAATCGCGTCGAACCCTGGGCCGGTTTCATTCTTGGGCTTGTAGTCGGCATGGTCGGCCACAAACTTCTCGTAGGTCGCAGCCGCTTCCGCGGGCCGCTTGGCCTGGACGAGGAGGTGGGCGCGGGCGAGTTCGGCGAGCGGGCCGAACTCGGACTTCGCGTACTTCTCGGCGGTTTGCGCATACGAGGAAAGCGCCCGGTCGGTCTGCTTGGCGGCTTCGAGCGCTCGTCCGCGGGCGAGTGCGGCCTCGGGGGCAAGAGGATCTTCGGGATTCGAAGTCAGAAAGGCTCCCAGGGCTTCGGCGGCCTCGGCGGGTTTGTCGCCATCGATCAACGCCCAACCCAGGCCGACCCGGGCGCGGGCTGTCAGCGCAGGGTCGATTGACTCCGCGACGGCTTTCCCGAACTGCTCGGCCGCCGTGGCATAGTTCTTGGAGGCGAGGGCCGCCTCGGCGACACGAACCCGGCTCGGTGCGAGCGACTTGCTCGTTGGAAATTTCTCGGCGAGCCGGTCGAGTGCTTTGATCGCGGCGTCTTGCTCGTTCAAAACAAGGTGACACTGAACCAAGTAAGCGAGTGCGTAATCGGCAACCTCGCCGTCGGGCTTGTTGCCCAGGTACTTCTCTAGCGCCGGGACGGCTTCGGCATAACGTTTCGCCTCGACATGGCCCTGTCCAACCATGAACTGCGCATCCGCGGCGATGGGTGCCGCGGGAGTCTTCGCCAGAGCGTCGAGGATCTCGGCGGCTTTTCCCGACTGTCCATCCGCTCGGTACGCGAGACCGAGATAATAGCGCAACGCTTCGGCTGTGGCGGGGCCGGGCTTGTCTTCGGCGAGCGTGGCGGACAGGGTGGTCACCGCTTCTTTCGGATTCCCTTTCGCGAGGGCCGCGCGTGCCGAGACGAGCCGGGCGTCAGCCTTGAGAGGGCTGTTCGGGAAGCGTTCGAGGAAATTGTTAGAAAGCTTGGCAGCTTCGTCCGGGTCGCGCTCATCAAGTGCGAGCCTCGCGGCGCGGGCGAGCGCATCGTCGGCCCAGGGATCTTTCGGGTCGGCCTCAGCGGCTTGAAGGAACCGCGCGCGAGCCTCGTTCGCTTTGCCGAGTTTCAGCGCGGCCTCTGCCGAACGGAAGACGAGGGCCGCGGCCATTGAGGTCTTGGCGAATTTTTTCGAGGCCTCATCCAGGTCGTTGAGCGCGCCTTCGGCGTCTCCCCCTTCAAGGCGGGAGGTTCCTAACGCGAATGCCGCTTGCGCCGCGAGGTTTTGAGGGGCCTCGACCGTAACCGCGCGGAGGATTGCCTCTCCTTCTTCGCGACGTCCCAGGTTCAACAGGGCTTCCGCGCGATAGAGGCGAGACTCCGCCACGAGCGGGCTTTTGGGCCCTATTTTCTCGACGTTCTCAAAAGCCTCGACCGCCTTTTCGTTTTTCTTCGTCCTGACGTAAACCTGTCCAATCTGAAACCAGGCGCGGTCGCCCCAGTCCTTTCCCCCCTTCTCGGCGAGGGTCGTAAACGTGGCAAGTGCTGCGTCATTTTTACCTTGCAACGCAAGTGCTCGACCCAGGCCGAACCTTGCACGGTCGGCAAGTCGACCCTCGGGGTGGGCTTGGAGCGATTTCTCGTAAGAGAGCCGCGCTTTGGCCAGGTCGCCGCTTCGGAGGCAAACGTCGCCCAGATAAGGCCATGCGGTGTCAGCGTGCTTGTGGCCGGGGTAGTCGGTCGTGAACTTTTCGAAAGCGAGTCGGGCTGCGGAGAGATCGCCGATCATGTACGCCGTTTCTCCCACGCGATACCAGGCAGTGCCCGCGCTCGCGTGGCCGGGAAATTGGCGAAGGAATTCCTCAAACTCCGCCCTAGCCTTTGCATATTCCCCCTGAAAGAGTCGGGCATTGGCCAGTCCGAAACGTCCCTCGGCCGCCTCCGGAGAGGCGGGCTTAGCCTCCTTGAGGAAGCCCTCGTATTCTTTCGCGGCTTGTTCGTAAAGCCTTTCGCGGAAGAGCCCATTGGCGAAATTCAACGCCTCGGGAACGCGCCGGGGGCTCGACCCGATATTATTATTTGAAGGGCCGGGCTTCGTTGTCTGAGCCAGAACGGAATGCGGCGGGAGTGCAACGACGATGGCCAGCAACGCAAGCCGACCGGCGAACGAGGACGAAGAAACGCGTGGTCGATCATGGAAGGGCACGGGTCCGTCTCCTTGGACGTCGTGTCGCGTGAGTGCGGGGCGGCGCGGGCTTCACTCCGTACGGTCGCGCCCGGCTCGTTTCGCAGGTCCGATCCACGTTATAACCACACTCCAGGTTTTTCCTCAAGCCAACCCGCCAATGCGCGGGCATAATCGTCTGTCGGGCGGATGTTCCGCTCGTCGTGTCGGGTGGACTGAATGGCGGTTTCCCCAGATTTTCGACCTTAAAAGCCTGACTCTCGGCGATGACAAAAGTTTACATGCCAGAGAGTTTGCGCAAACGCCCCGAAATTCCTGCCTTGCCCTGAACTCGAGCCGGTACACATCGTTGTTTTCATTCCACGAATCATTACGCCCGGCTTTGGTGTCTTGACAAGATGGGGGGGTAGGCCGGATATTTGATTCAGATTTCGGAAAACCCGCAAAATTCCCAGAAGCCGCAGTCAACGATCTAGTATACTGGAGCAAACCTGACTGAGCTGGTGTGGGTCCAGTTTCATGTCCGGTTGAACTTGCTGTTCTTCGGAGATCGCATCGATGAACGTCCGTTTCTTTGGTCTTGTCGCCGCCTCACTCGTGGCCTTCGGGCTGAACACCGTTGTCAGCGCTCAGTCGCCGCAGGCTCCTGGCAAGGTCGTACCGGCCGCCCAGGCTCCGGCCAAGACGTTGCCCGCCGCCCAGGCTCCGGGTAAGGCCACCCCGGCCCCCCAGGCTCCTGCACCGGCCAAGACGATGCCCGCCCCTCAGGCTCCGGGTAAGGCCACCCCGGCCCCCATGGCACCTGCACCGGCCAAGACGATGCCCGCCCCTCAGTCCGCGGCACCTGCACCGGCCAAGATGCTTCCTGCCGCTCAGGCTCCCGCGAAGGTTGCCCCGGCTTCTCAGGGTGCCCCGATGGCCCCGGCCAAGGCCGCTCCCCAAGGTTGATCGCGTCGAAACCGCAGTTCTCGCACGCTCTCCCCGGTCGCTTGTTCGACCGGGGTTTTTTTTGCGCAGCACTGTCAAATAAAGCCTATGTGAGAAGCGAATCTCGCCTTTCAACATTTACGAAATCAACGGGCTTCGAACAATTTTGGACGGCTCGAACTCGCGCGAATTCCGGTTGACAGATCTGAGGACGGCCCTTTCATTCTCATTACCTGACTCATTACCCGAAGGGATCGAGGCGAATTCAAGAGGCGACAGTCAAAATGGGGAGCAGGCCACGTCTCAAATTTCGCTTCTCGGATCTTGCATTTCGTCTCTACAAATCTCGAATTTCGTCTTTCTGATCACACCTTTTTCTCGCCCCTTGGAGTATGAAACAGCCTGGTGGAAGAGAGGATGCCACTGGCGGGCGGGAAGGGATTGCGTTAAGCTCTAAGAGACGAAGGCTGCGGAGTCGGTCTTGAATGGGTCCGTCCGGTGCCGCCCCGCGGTTCCGGTCGTGATCGCTCAGGTTGTCCTGACCGCTAGGTTCCTTTTAGGGAAACGCGCGTTCGGACCCGTCCAAGGATGGGAACCATACCGGAACGGGTCGGGAATCGACCTGAACCCTCATTGGTAACGGAACGACCGGCGTCATCCGCATCCGGCCGGATTTATTCGCGTTGCGCCCGGCACGACAGCGCTTCGCGGAGGGCTCCCGCATTGCCTGACTGTGGTCCCGACGAGGGGCCCGGCGGCAGTCCTCACCCGGTCCCAACGAGAGGAGAACCGCTCCACCATGATGATTTATGTCGGCAACCTTCATTACGAAGTGAATTCGGACGAGCTACGCAGCCTTTTCGAGAAATTCGGCGGGGTGGCTTTCGCCGAAGTTCAGGTAAAGTCCCGTTCCGGCCATTCGCGCGGATTCGGCATCGTCGACATGCCGAAGGACGACGAGGCACGCGCCGCGGTTGCGGCCCTCCACGGCAACGATCATCGTGAACGCCCGCTCACGGTCAATGAATCACGACCGCGGCGAACTGTCCGGGACATGTACGCCGGTGGCGGCTGGTTTGGTGGCGGTGGCGGCGGTGGCTAAGGCCGAATTTCGCGGCCGATCTCCATGGTTTTACACTTCATCACGATGACGTGAAGGACAGATCAGAACCTCCGGGCCTCTCGACGGAGTCGGGCATCCCATGTCTTGCCCGTCGAGAAGGCTGCCGGAGCCTCGCTCCTCAACTTCCAATCTCCGCCTTCGTTGCGACACGTCTGGTCCTTTCGAAAAAAAGACAGTTGCGGTTCAGACCCTCACCGTTGCGGGTAGACTCACTTCGTCGTAATCTATCGTGATCCGCAGTCTTTGATCTCGGGCATCGGGCGGGTTCGTTTCTTGTCCCGCGTCCTTTGGTCTTGCCCGGCGTGCGACGGTCTCGACCCCATTCCCCGCCTTGCTCTGGTTTGTAGGTTATCCATGTCAAAGACCGAACGCGAACGTAGCCTGGCGGTGTTCATCGACCTGGAAAACCTCGCGATGGGTTTCCAGAACGCGCGTAAGACCAAGTTCGACATTCAAAAAGTTCTCGAACGGCTGGTCGAAAAGGGAAAACTCATCGTCAAGAAGGCCTACGCCGACTGGAGCCGTTATCAGGGCTACACAGCACCCTTCCACGAGGCGGCGATTGAACTTATCGAGATCCCCAAACGTAGCCAGACTGGCAAGAATAGCGCAGATATTCGCCTTGTCGTGGATGCGATGGATCTGGCATGGAGCAAGCCCCATGTCGATACGTTCGTGATTGTTTCGGGAGATTCGGACTTTTCTCCGCTTGTCTCCAAGCTGAAGGAAAATGGCAAGCACGTTATCGGACTGGGGATGAAGGGCTCGACCTCCGAGCTTCTTCGCGACAACTGTGATGAGTTCATCTATTACGAAGACCTCGAACGTCAGGAAGCCGACGAGCAAAAACTCGCCACAGACCTGAATCTTCTCGCCGATCTTCCCGAGCGTAAGCGTGAAGTTCATTCGCTCTTGATCGAGGCTTGCAACGCTTTGAGACGAGAGAATCACGAAGTGCTCTACGCCTCCATGATCAAAGACACGATGAAGCGCAAGAAGCCGTCGTTCGACGAAAGTTATTACGGCTACCGAAGCTTCACTCACTTGCTCGAAGATGCCGATAATCTCGCCCTCGTGGATATCGAGCAAAATCCCAAAAGCGGCACTTACGTCGTGACACGGGTTCACGGCGAGGGTGAGCCCTCCAAGAAGATTCGGCCAGCAAAGAATCCAATGCTCCCCGGTCCAGGCCGGGGCAATTCCGGCCGCCGCTGATCGGCCGACACTGAGCCTCTCCACCCGCGATGCGCACGCACCGACGAACTCGACACCTTTACCGAGCGTCACAGGAGACCAGGTGACATGTCCGATCATCCCGAGCACCCCGCCCCGGAC
The DNA here is from genome assembly GCA_043784005.1 of Isosphaeraceae bacterium. Classification (GTDB taxonomy): domain Bacteria; phylum Planctomycetota; class Planctomycetia; order Isosphaerales; family Isosphaeraceae; genus JAYUFP01. Next base: position 818 of record JAYVYS010000853.1, on the reverse strand, counting down.
GAGCTTCGGCCGACTCCGCAAGTCACGGAAGATTTTCCAGCCGACTTCTTCGATGATGTGGCCGACCCTTCGCCCCTCGCACCAAACCCGATGCCGGCATACGACGATTGGGGCGTAGATCCGTCGCCGATCGCGGAACCGGGTCCGCTCGTGGACCGGCATGAAGAGTCCGTCGAGGTCGACGAGCCCGCTCATGTCATCGAGCCCCGTTCACAACCGGTCGCCAAACACTATGCTTCGTTACCCGTCGCGGAGGCTCCTCCCGGCGCGCCTGCGTTCCCCATCGTCATGGGAATCCTGATGGTCGGCGCGATCGTGGCGGCGGTCCTCGTGAGCAAGAACGAGTCCCCCGCGACCGCCGCGCCTGCCGCCGCCGCCCCGGCAACGACTCCGGAAGCCCCGACGTCCGCTCCCTCCGACACGATCACGAGCGAAGTGAAAGACCTCAAGGGTCAGCTCGAAGCCCTCGGCGTTCAGCTCAAGGGGCTCATGGCGAAGGTGGACGGGCTTCCGAAGCCTCCGGAACCCGTTGATCTCGCACCTGTGCAAGGCAAAATCGAGGAACTGAGCAAGAATGTCGGCACCGTCGTCGCGCTTACAGATAAAGTCGGCAAGCTCGACGAACGACTTGGGGGAATCGACGGCACGATCAAGGCCGTCAATGAAAAGGTCGCGGCCCTCTCCGACGAATTGAAGAAAGCGGCCGAGGCTCCCAAGTCCGCGTCAGCCCTCACGACCGCTGAGCACGTCAAGCCTGACGTGGACAAGACCGCCGCCGGCCTTACCGAAGGCGCGGAATTGTTTAAAGCGGGCAAGTA
>JAYVYS010000852.1:0-6115 GCA_043784005.1 Isosphaeraceae bacterium | reverse complement strand
CGCACCGGTATCGAGGTATTTTCTCGGAGCCACGGGGGGCTCGGGACGCGGAGTCGCCTCGGGCGGAGGGGATGGTGTTGACGCGGGAGCGACGGGTGTTTTGGAGTCGTCGAGGCCTGCCCCAATGGAGGGAACAACCGCCCCGCAGCAGAGCGTGCTGAAGATCGCGAACGTCTTTAGATTGCCCAACCCGACCTCCTTTCGCCGCCCGGGGACGACCACCGACGTCCTTGTCGATGGTCTTGAGGAGGTCCCTAGGCGGAAAGTGAAACTCAGAACCTTTGCGTTCCCGAGGCACCAAACGAAGCATGAGAGTCGTAATCGAGTCGAAAGTTCACCCGAACGGGCAAACGACCGACTCGGCATTGGCGCGCGGACTCGGGAGCGAAGACAGTTCTTACTTCGCTTCGCAGGATCAGTCAACCCGGCTTTTAAGGCGACGAAACAGCCGAACAGAGAAGTGTCGGCCTGGAGCCAAGCAGTTGAGGTGACACGTGGAGAGTGCGTCCTAGACTGGCAGTGGCGGAACTCATGGATCGTCGGACTCGGGTCGGATGAGATTCCCGAGCAGAGAGTAAGGAGTCGAGCAGGATCGTGAAGACTCAGTTCGTGGGCATTATCGGTAGTGGGCTGATGGGCCGGGACCCGTTCGACCGGAGGAGTTGGTCGACTTCGAGCTATTTTTTCTTCACGGCACTGCAGCGCCAAGGCGCGCTTGCTCGCGCGTTTGGAGTCGAGGTGCCGCGGTTGAGCAGGTTCGGTTACATCGCCCGCAACTTTCGGCGAGATCGAGAAGCATGGCGAGTGTCCTTTTACAACGATACGGGCTATCGCGACGCGCTAACCGCCGAGATATCAAAACAGCTTAACCGAGACGATTTCTCGGGGCAATCCTTCCTTCAAATCGGTGCGATGTACGACGTGCCGCAGCTCATCCGTGGCCGGTATTCCTGCTTTTCCTATCACGACGGCAATCTCGCGGAGACCTTGCGCAGTCCCTATGCGCCAAAAGGGCTTGACCCACGCTTGACCGATCTCGCCCTGAATTACGAGCGTCGAGTCTATCTTGGTATGACCAAGGTATTCGCCATGAGCGACTACCTCAGACGTTCCTTCATCGACGATTTTGGGGTGCCTGAGAATCGCGTCTCCTCAGTTGGCGCAGGGATCAACATGGGCTCGATCCCCGATCCTCAAATCGGTAAACGATACGATATTCCTGATCTCTTATTCATCGGAGTCGACTTCGCGAGAAAAGGGGGTTGGGAACTTCTCAACGCCTTTCGGGCCGTCCGAGAAAAGATCGCGAATGCAACGCTCCATATTGTCGGACCGAGAGAACTGAGAATTCCTACGGCTCTTGAAGGCGGCGTTGTTGTTCACGGTTATCTGAACAAGACTGACCCCGAGGATCAAAAGCGATTGGTGCGGCTGTTCGAGAGGTGTTGCCTCTTCGTCATGCCATCGCTCTATGAGCCGTTCGGGATCGCCCCTCTTGAGGCCATGGCTCATCAACTCCCGTGTCTTGTCACGGACGGTTGGGCATTGAAGGAAATGGTAACCCGAGGTGAGACCGGCGAACTCGTCGCATGCGGAAGCGTCGACGACCTTGCCCAGAAGATGATCGGCCTTCTTTGTGATCCAGATACGTTGAGACGCATGGGCACAGCCGGGCGGCTGAGTGTGATCGAAAATTATACGTGGGATCACGTTGTCGAGCGGATTCTCCGAGAGAGCAACGTCGAAAAGCCCGTTCAGTGCGCCGGGTGAATCCCACCTCATGAAACGCCGGCACGCCAGGGATCAGGCGGGACGCGCCGGCGTATTTCCCGCCCCCCCCTCAGAACGAATCCGCGGAGATGACTTCCTGAAAGCCACGTGTCGCCAACGCGCGCCATGCGATCGGGTTGATGTTTTCTTTAAGAAAATGGACTGAGCCGTCGGCAAAAAGCATATTCGCACCGCCCGGGTGACGACTCCAGTAATCCTCCACATGGGCCATGGGCTGGTTAATGGTTCGATTGCCATCCTCCAATCCGGCTGGCCCGAGGACTTGCACCCAGCACTCCTCCGGTGAGGGGTTGAACCGATCGGTTCCTCCTTCGATGAAGGAAGTTTTACCTAACCAACCGTCGATTGAGCGGGCTGTCCAGGTGACATAACTCAAGTTATGGCTTCGTTCGCCCACGGCAATCGTGTTGCTCGTCCCGTCAGTGATCGAGGCGATGCTCGTCTGGCTGTTCCGATAAAAAATTCCCGCCGCGTTACCGATCGATCCCACGTTCGGCGTGCTGTTCGACCCGGAAGCCGCGCAGACTTCGCCAATTCCAAACATCCCGACATAGTTTCCCCGCGCGACCGTGTCGAGAACCTTCGTGCCGGAAAAAGTACCTGGATTTGCCGGGTCCGGCGGGTCGGCAAAGACCGGAATGACCGACGGTCCGGGATCGGAAGGACAGAGATATGCGGAGAGCGAAGTTGTACTGCTTGTGTCGTTTGCCTTGTATGCCACAGAAAGGTTGAAGTTGATCGAGTTGAACAGCGGTTGCTGGTCCATGTGTGAAAGGATCATGCTCCCCCAGGCCCAGCCCGGTCCGTTATCAACGGAGTTCACATTCTCCGCATCTTGATTACAAGCATCAACGATGTTGCGGTCAACGGAACTCACATAACCGGGAGGAAAAACCCGATTCGAACTCTCGTAGTTGTGCAACGCTAAACCGATCTGCTTCATGTTGTTGATGCACTGCGCGCGGCGAGCCGCCTCTCTTGCGGCTTGCACCGCTGGCAAGAGCAGTGCGATCAAGATGGCAATGATCGAAATCACGACAAGCAGTTCGATCAGTGTGAATCCTCTTTCAAAACGCGACCGTCTGTGAATTCCTCGCATCGCAATACCCCCGTTCGGAGAATGATTCTAAGATGATGGGATGAAATTAATATGTCCTCGGCAGAGGTGTCGACGGGTCGATTGCAGCGGCGATCGCGCATCTCGAATGGAATCGTGGATTGAACCCGGAAGTCGACGTCGTGGAGAATCCCAAGCGAAAAAGGAGGCTCAGCCCCACGAATCGACAGTCAGGGTTATCGTTGCACGAGCGCGCGGACGAAGCCGAAATCGGAATCTCTTGTCGTTCCAATGCCAAACGTGAAGCTCTTGACCGCACACGCGGATAAAGAGACGCGAATAGGCGGCGGAAGACGTTTTCAGATGGGAAAGGAAAACAGGGACGGGGGACCGCGAGGAATGAAAGGCAGGTGTTGCGGATTCGAGACCACAATCTCGACGGGCAAGAGGACCGAGTCGTGGTGCATCCGAACGATCATCCCGATCACCAGATCGGGAGCGAGCTGACCTTGAACAAGGAACTGACATACCGGGCATTCATCTGACGCCTGGTGCGAGCTAGGACCCGGTCCATGAGAGTGGTCATGTCGCGCGAGCGGCGTTAGACCCGCATTGTGCGACCATCCAGGCAGTGCGTGCAGACCTGGTCCGCACAGGGTGACTGCGGCATGCAGACCGATCAAAACCGTTAAGACGGCATTCCGAATCAGTCGGGTCATCGACACGGGACGATAGGACGAGGGAAAGCGGTGCGTAAACTGGCCAAGGCCCTTGTATCGCGGATTCAATTTGAACGAAATGGGAGCTCGACGTCAATGTCACACGGCGAAGTCTTGGAGCTCTTAGTCCGACCCAGAGCAAGGAGAGGAGACTTTTCTTTCACTGAATTTCACTATTCTGTTTGAAAGAATTCGGCGATAAGAACCCTCCCGACTCAAGTTGACATGCAATGATTTAAATTTATCAATGTAATTTATTTCTTGCCGTGGTCGATCCGATTGCGCCTCTTGGACTCCACCCGGAGGGGACAACTCATTGTGGAGAACGCTTGAATCGGGTAGTGTAAATATTGAGAGATCCTCAGAGTGCCAGCCTTCGAGTCACTTTCATGACTTCCTCTGAAGGACAGCGAACCTCGTGGATCGAAAAAAGAAGGAGTCAGTAATGTCCGAGATTGGCAAATTCAAGCTTTCGGACGCCGTCCCTCAACCTCCTGATGAAGGGGGAAAGGACGACAAGAAAAAGCCAACGACACTCGAGCCCGTTGCGGAACAAACCCGCGAAGCGAGTGAGAGCGAGGATGCGAAAAACGCCTCGGCTTCGACCAGGGATCGAATGGTCGACATCGGTCGCGGTAACCAGCAATCGGGTCGTCAGGGGTCTTGATTTCATCGCTGTACATCACCAGCCATGAAAAAAACAACCGGGCCTGAATTCTCCTATGAAGGAGACTCAGACCCGAATTGTTCTTGGCGCTTGTGCTGGTTTAGCGATCAGCCTTGCCGTCCCCGACCAAGGGAGAGCACGTGGCCGCGACGGGCCAAGGCCATCATGGGTCGGGAAGCGGCATTGAAGACCTTCTGCCCGAAGACCACCAACGACGAAGAGCCGCTCGGCGTGTGGGTCGCGTCGCCGCTGTACTTGACGGTAAACGTCTTACCGATAAGGTTGGCCGACGACACAAACTTCGAGGCCACCCCATTGACGAGCGGCAAGGCCACCCAATTGTTACCGTTGAAAGAGTAGGTGACGGTTCCCGTGGGAACGCCGAAGCCGAGCGATGTCGATGCGATGGTCGCTACCAGATTGGAGCCGATCGTCTTCCCCGAAGCGTTGATGGGAATCGCCACCAGCGTGGAAGTGGTCGCCGTGATCGTGCTCGCTGAGTTCACTGACACGTTTCCCTGATTCGAGGCCACCGCGTTGAATTCTTGGTCACCCAAATAGACACCGTAAATCAGATGCGATGTGCTCTGAAGGGCGGTCAAAACCGTGGTGATTGTCGCCTGGCCGTTGATCACCCACGCCTGACCGAGAAGGGTTTGATCCGCGTAAAAGTTGACGATTCCGAGTGGGTTCACGGGAACCGAAATCGCGGAAGTCACTGACACTGTGAGCGTCAGAGGTTGACCGGACGTCATCACATTCGTGGATTGCGTCAGTGCGGCGACCGGGGTGCCTTTCTCGATAGTTTGAATCACGAAGCCTTGCGGAGAGCTCGAGAACGAATCGTCCCCGTTATACGTCGCGGTGATCCCGTGCGTGGCGGGAGCGAGACTCGAAATCTGGAGTGTTGCGACATTGCCGGAGAGAGGAACCGTTCCAAGCAGAATACTTCCATCCTGAAACGTCACTGTGCCTGTCGGCGTTCCGGTGCCAGGAGCGTTCACGGCAACGTTGGCGGTAAACGTCACCGGCTGTCCATAAATCGTAGTCGCCGATGATGTCGAGAGCGCCACGGTGGTCGCCGCCTGGCCGACGGTCAACTGGCCCGTGACATAGCTCATCGCGTAATCGCTGTCGACAGCCCCTGACGACGTGACGGAGTAGGGGCCTCCCGCCACGGAGCTGATCGCGGTCGCGGTTGTCGACATCGTCGGTTGAGTTGTCAGGTTTGTCGACGTGTCGCCATTCACAAAGCCGTTAAAACTCGATGAAAGTGGCGGCACAGGAGATCCATAAACTTTGCTCGCGTCATTAGCCGTGATCGTCAGCGGTGCGGGAACTACTGTGAGTTGACCACTCACGTAATTCATCACGTAGTCCGCATCCGAGGCACCGGAGCCGGTAGTCGGGTAGGTGTTCCCTGCGACGTGGCTGGCCAAGGTCGCCGACGTCGAGAACGCCGGCTGAGTCGTTAGATTTGCCGAAGTGTCGCCGTTCACGAAGCCGTTGAAGTTTCCGGTGAGACTCGGCAACGCGGCTCCGTAAACCTTGGCCGCGTCGTTCGCCGTGATGGTCAATGCGACCGGAGTGACGGAGAGGTCGCCGGCGACATACGTGATGCTGTAGTTACCATCGACGGCACCTGAAGCAGTGACCGCATAAGGGCTTCCCGCAACGTGACTGGCCGAGTTCGCCGTCGTCGAAATCGTCGGCTGGGTCGTCAGATTGGCCAAAGTATCGCCGTTCACGAAGCCACTGTAACTTACGGAGAGACTCGGCAAAGTCGCTCCATAAGCTTTGGATGCATTGTTCGCCGAGATCGTCAAGAGGGCCGACGTCACAGTGATTTGACCACCGATATAGCTCATGACATAGTCGGTG
>JAYVYS010000851.1:0-2831 GCA_043784005.1 Isosphaeraceae bacterium | reverse complement strand
CAAGCACGTGAAAGCTTCGACATGATCATCGTCGACGCACCCCCCGTTTTGCCCGTGCCCGACGCGCTCACCATCGGCCGATGGACCGACGGCGCGGTTCTGGCCGTCCGCTACGACACCAGCCGGTTCCCGCTGGTTGAGCGTGCCAACCGCAGGCTTGCCCATGTGGGAGTGCCGGTCATCGGAGCGGTCGTTAACGGTGTTCGGATGTCGGATTCGGCCTACGGCTACGGTGGTTCTTACGGCTACGGTGCCTATGGGACCACCGTTTCCGCACCCACCGATTCTTCAGTGGTTCCCGAATCGGACTCGGCTTCGTCGCAATCGTCATTGCTCGATGATTGACGGCGCGTGTCGTTGAACCGGGCATGTCCCCGCCGGCACGGAGTCCGCGCGGACCAACAAACGGGAGAGGACCAACCCCATTGCCACGTATCAACGTTCAAGCCAGCGTCATCACAATCGCGGTCGCCGCCGCATTGGGGTTTGCCTATGCTCCCAGCATTGTCATGCTTGTGAACGCCTGGAACCGTGACCCCAATTATTCTTATGGGTTCTTCGTCGCCCCGATCGCTCTCGCCATTTTGTGGACCCGGCGCGGGCGGATTGTGCCGTCGAACGTACGGCCCAACGGCTGGGGGTTTATCCCTTTGGCGATCCTCGTGGCCCTTCGGTTTCCTCTCTATGAGTGGAACGAGCAATACCTCGAATCGGCGACCCTTCCGTGGATTGTGGCCGCGCTTGTCTTCACGATCGGAGGCGCGCACCTCCTTCGCGTGACCTTGCCGGCGGTGGTCTTCCTGGGCTTCATGCTGCCGCTACCACCCTCATTCAACGCCCTGCTCGCGCGTCCTTTGCAGACAGTCGCGACCAACGGCAGTGTGGCCTTGCTGCAAATGCTGGGGGTGCCCGTTTTGGCCGAAGGGAACGTCATCATCACGGGCGAAACGCCTCTCGAAGTGGCTCGGGCCTGCAACGGCCTTTCGATGCTGTTGAGCTTCGTGACCTTGATCGTGGCCATCGTGATTCTGGTCCCGCGCGCATGGCCCGAGCGAATTCTCTTGCTCCTGAGCGCCATACCCATCGCCATCATCAGCAATATCCTACGTATCGCGATCACGGCGGTCGCCTACCGCGAACTTGGAGCCCCGACCGCCGAGGCCTATGCTCATGACTACGCGGGTTACGCCATGATGCCGGTCGCCCTGGGGCTGGTGATGGCGGAACTTAAGCTCTGCTCCTGGCTGTTCGTGGAGGTCGAGAACGTAGACGCGGGTGCCTTGATTCGCAAACGGGCCGGGATTTCTTGATACATCGACGGTCATTAAAGGCGTTCACATGACAAGTAATCATCACGATCGCCGAGGGTCTTCGAACCTTTTCGTTGCGATTTCAGAGTATTGACACATCCCTTTGAAAATCATCTTTCTGAACCCCACCGCGTTCCTCGGCGGCGCGGAGATGTGCTTGCTTGATCTTCTGGCCACCCTTGGGCCGGGGGTCACGCCCAAGGTCATCCTTACCGAGGATGGCCCTTTGAAACAGGCCGTCGAGGCCCTTGGCGTATCTTGCGACGTCTTGGCGCTTCCCGATCGCTTGGCGAGACTCGGTGATGCCGGAATGGGGTTGAACTCCGGCCCAAAAAGGCGGCTGAGCCTCGCTGTGAACGCTCCAGGTCTGGCGGTTGACGGTTTGACCTATCTGAGGCTTCTCCATCGTCGTCTTCATGATGAAGCCGCCGACCTTGTTCAGACCAACGGCATGAAGGCCCATGTCCTCGGATCGTGGGCCGCTCCGAAAGGCGTGCCGGTCGTCTGGCACTTGCATGATTACCTGAGCGGACGTGCCGTGATGGGACGGTTGCTCCGCGGGTCTCTTCGCGAGGGGCTGAAGGTGGTCGCGGTCTCAAGGTCGGTTGCCGAGGATGCGGAGAAGGTGCTGGGGACACGCATTCCGGTCGTCTCGATCCTGAACGCGGTGGATCTCGAACGGTTCGCGCCCGGGCTCGGCGATGGTGCCCGTCTCGATGCCGAAGCCGGTTTGCCCCCCGCGCCGCGGGGAACGGTGCGGGTCGGCCTGGTGGCGACTTATGCCCGTTGGAAGGGGCATGAGGTCTTTCTTGACGCCATCGCGAAGGTGCCCCGCGATCGTCCGACACGGTTTTACATTGTGGGAGGACCGCTCTATCGTTCGAGCGGGTCGCAATGGTCGGCCGAGGAATTACGATCACACGCGGAAAAACGCGGAGAGGGCGACCGTATTGGGTTCGTTCGGCATCAAGCCGACCCGGAGTCCATTTATCGTGCGCTCGATGTGGTGGTTCACGCGAGTACTCGTCCCGAACCTTTCGGCAGGGTCATCGTCGAGGCGATGGCGAGCGGCAAAGCCGTCGCGGCCGTGGCTCTGGGGGGCGCGGCCGAATTGTTCACGAACGAGGTTTCGGCAATCGCATGTCCTGCCGGAGATGCCGTGGCCCTCGCGGAAACATTGACGCGGCTGATCGATCAGCCTGACCTAAGAATGCGGCTCGGCGAGGCAGGGCGTCGTGAGGCCGTTGAACGATTCGATCGCGCGAGATTGAAGGGGGAATGGGCGCGGGCCTATTGGGGTGCGAAGTGAACGAAGCCGCAAGATCGGGTTCGTTTCGGGAGCGACGGGGTCGGGAGACCCACGCCGATCGGGGTTCTCGACGGAAGACGCTGTTAATGCCGTCAAAGTTTGCCATCGGGTTCGTTTCGGGAACGGCTTGTCTCGAGGGAAGACGCTGTTTATGCCGTCAAAGTTTGCCATCGGGTTCGTTTCGGGAACGGCTTGTCTCGATGGAAGACGCT
>JAYVYS010000850.1:0-4818 GCA_043784005.1 Isosphaeraceae bacterium | reverse complement strand
GCGGTCAGGCTTGAGCATCGTTTGACCGCCGAGCGGACCCTACCGCGCTCCAGCAGGATCACCTCATCCATGAAAGCGAGTCGCGTCGGAATGATCGGGTAAAAGATCACCGAAACCAGCAACAGCGCGCGGACGATGAACTGGTAGATGATCATCGCCGGCAGGCCACGCAGAAGTGTTATGAGAATCTGTCGGACCGTCGGTCGCTCACCAAACATCAGCCCGCCGAGCATGATGGTCATCGGCGCGGTGGCCCACGGAACCTCCAGAATCAGCAGGAACACGAACAAAAGAGGCGGGAAGTCGGGGTCGGACATTAGCCGCATATTAAGTAGTGCGAACGGCAACATCCCCGCCAAGGCCGCCAACCCCACCGGCAGCGCGTTGCGCCGAAGGACCACCAGCGCGAGATCAAGCAGGTCGAGAAACGACCGCTCACGGATCTGGATCAAGGTGCGCTCGTAGGCCAACGCGATTTGCTCCGGGATGTGGATCGACGTGGGTTAAGACGTCGTAAAGTCAGAGGCAGAGTGCGTCCGCCAGGCGCACTCTTTCGGCCAGAATGACGAAATGATAGGGGAATAGTGCGTTTGGCAGACGCACCCTACTTCGGCTGAAGTTCAGAGTCCTGGAGGAAAGGTGCCATCAAAACGTCATCCGAGGCGATTTGTCGCTTCGCCGGACTGCGGTCGCGCTAGAACCAGCCCGTAATGATACGAGCAGCAGTTTAGGGATTCATATCGGTCGAGTCGTAATCCCGCTTCCTCTCCCCAATCGCGGCACTGATCGGGACGGGGACGGATCGCGGGCGAAGGGCCACGGGGTGTCTCAACGTCTGACCTCCAGTGGATTACGCTCACTTTCCCACCGGGGACGAGAACACGGAACACTTCCCGCAGCAACCCGACCGGGTTCTCGATGTGCAAAATGTTGTAAAGCATGACGTGATCGATGCTGGCGTCGGAACACCCGAAGCCGTTGTCGATGCAGTCCCTCACCTCCGCGACGACGTTGAGGAGGTCGGCGGCACGGACCCTTTCCACAGTGGTCCTCACCATATCGGGCTCGACATCAAACGCGAAGACAGGCCCACGCGCGAGTTTCGCGGCGGGAATGGTAAAGAGGCCGTAACCACAACCGACCTCCACGAGCCCTCGGTAGGACTCGCCACAGTCTAATTTTTTGACGATGCAAGAGGGGTTGAAAAACGAATTCCAATACGTCTCGTCGGGCATTCCGCTTTCACGTCCCTTCACCGCAAACTCCTCCCGGAGACTACGCCGGACCAAACGGGCAGTTCAAAGGATCCATCTCGACGGCGCACGATACAAACAGGCGTCGGCGTAAGTTAATTCAAATAATATCAGAAACCTACAATCGGGGGGCGGGGTGCAGACACTATTCTTTTGACTCATGATGGATTGCAGGGCGGTGGCCAAAGGCCAACCGTCGGGTGCCACGGGTCGTACTCGCCCCGTGTGCCGTAAGCATAAGCCAGGACACGGGTTGAGTGCAGCCCGTGGCACCCTTGTCGGATTTCTCGATGGGTCGCTTCGACCCACCACCCCGGAATCCATCATGAGCCATTCTTTTTTACTGTTCTCAGTAAGCGGGGATTTACACCCGGCTTTCTGATGTCATCGGAACAACAGATTTCGTATGAGCATAAAGTTACAATCTTTCAATTTTGAGGTGAGATTTCATCCGCCGCCCCCCAAGAGCCAAATAAATCACAAGCATCAGGGCCGTCACGATCGCGATCGATGCCTTCGCTGGGTAAGGCATGGTCGATGCCGAAACGAACCCTTCGAGGAATGCCGCCAGGATGAAGAGAACAACGGCCGCGCCGACGGTTTGCTGAGCCTTCGCGGCTTCGCGCTTCAACGAGGCAAGCCGGGACATCCCCTGAGTGTCAATCAGACCCCATCCCAGCCTCAGCCCGGCGGCTCCGGAGAAGACGATCGCGGTCAGCTCGAAAGGTCCGTGGGCCGTCACGAATGTGAAGAAATTGCCGGAGTACGGGCTCACTGCCATGTGCCCAAAGATCGTGCCGAGGATCTTCGCATTTTCAACCAGAGTGTACAGCGTCCCAAGGCCGAAAAACAGGCCGCCCGCAAAGCATCTCAGGCCGATGGAGGTGTTGTTCCAGATGTAAAAGCCGGCCATGAGCGTGTCATTTCGCCTCATTCCGTCCTTGCGTTCCGCGTCGATGGGCTCGGAATACATATGTTCGACTTGTTCGATCTGCGCCTCGCCTACCACCTTCTCGGCGAAACCCGGTCGGCCCGCCGCGAGCAATCCATAGATCAGGAACACCCCCCAGAATGCCAGCGCCGAGAGCCGCAAGGCGGGATCGCTTCGGAGCTGTCGGGGAACCTCGTCGAAGAGGGTCGCGCCCCAGTCGGAAAAGCGAAAGCCCTTCGCCCGGTAAACCGAATTATGCGCCCGGCCAACCAATCCGTGCAGATAGAGCACGGTGTCGCGGGGCAGGTCGTGGGCTTCCGCGAGCATCAAATCCGCGCAAGCCGCGCGGTACAGCTCGCCCAGGCGCAAAATGTCGGAGGAACTGGCGCGGCGAAGGAGGTTGGCGTCGAGCCTGACGAGAAGCAGGTCCAACTCCCGCCACGACGATTCGCGCTGAGCCAGGCGATCCGCGACTCTCATGGTCGTTTACTCCCCGAGAAAGACTCGGTGATAAACCGCGCAGAGGACAGAGTCCGAAGACGGCGCGTCGGTGAGTTCGAAACGCGATCGCAAGGGTTTCGCGAGCGGTTTCGCGATTTCCTCGCGAAGCATGACACTGAATCGGGCTCGGCTTATCACATAATCGGACAGCGCACGTGCCATCTCGGGTCCGGCGGCGATCCGGAGCGGGAGCAAGGGCAAAAGAGCATCGACGGCAGGTTCCTTGAGTCGGATCACTCCAACACGTCGCTGACGCAGCTCGACGACAACCATCGTTCCGGCGGCAAGGTCGCCCAGTCGCTGAAACTTCTCCGTAAGCACCATGCTGATGAGTGCCGGCAAGAAGCAGAATGGTACAAGCATGTCGACGGCACCGACGAGATTTCTCAAGACCGCCTGCGCGCCCGTGATGGGAACACCTTGGTCGGAGACCACGCGAATCCCGACCGCCCGCTTCCCTGGAGTCTGGCCGTTAAAAAACCCTTCAAAGAACGCGCCATAACCCCAGATCAGGGTGAAGTAGGCTACGAAGATCGGCCCCATCCCCGACACGGTTCCCAACGTCAGGACCATTGCGACGATCGACGCCACGAACAACAGCGCGAGCAAGACGAGAAGGTCGAGAAAGTAAGCGAACAACCTGTGAAACGGCCCGGCGAGCGGGTAATCAAAGACGATGCGTTCGGGGGTGATGAGGCGGACCGTCGTATCAAGAGCCTCGACACGCGCCGATGGCGGACGTTCTCGAGGTGAGACCGTGTCGGTCTTTTGCTGAATCGAAGCGGTAGCCATGAACCATCGAGCCCGCCCTGACACCTCATTCCCCCGTTCATTCCAGATGTTACAGCAACAGCAGGGGCGGAAGCAACGACACGGGAAAGCGCGAATGTTTCTCACTGGGGGTCAACGCACCAGGCTGCCACGGTTACGTACTCGAAGCCCTGTTCAAATTGACGTGGTTTTAACGCAGGCGTAACCCTGATCCTATGACAACTGCCTCACAAAAAAATCCCAGCCTCAGTGCGGACCCTACAAAACAAAGTCTGAGGCGATCGACAAATGCCGAAGCGCGCAAGCAAAAACCCCACCGACTCGTAAATCTACGAATCGGCGGGGCCGGATCTTGTAGGAGGCCGAATGAACGAGGCGATGCCTCGGTCGATTGGAGAGGCTTTTTTCGTGGATAACGTCACAACCGACAGTAAGCAGCGTACCAGACCTCTGACGTTCGTCAAGAGGCCGGCGGAAAAAAATCTTGTAAAGTCGCTTTGAGCGATGTTTATCGCGCGATTCGTGCGACTCGAAACTCATGAGGGCCGGGGGCGGTCGCGAGCGGAAACTGGTAGTAGCGGGCCTCCCCCGAAGTTGGATCGATGTCAAAACCGGGCTCCTCGCGGACGAAAATTCGGGCGCTCTTCCGGAGGTTGGCCACCCGGTCGATGGTCCAGCCGTGCGATGTTCCGTCGCCGTGTCGGATGAGCAAGACCCGCCCTTTCAAAGAGTCCGGGTCGGACAGGGGAGCGTTCGTTTCAAACGAGCCCCGATTCTCTGCCGACGATCTCCGGAACGAACCCGTGATCGCGCCGTTGGCCGATCGCTGGCGAACCGAGAAGCCCGGAACGTCGGCGAAGGTTCCCCCCGCGAGGACCAAACCGTTGCTTGTGGCTCGGGCAACCAGGCCGTCGGTAAGGAGAATGCGGCCGTCGGCCAGGGTCACACGACATGGCGTTCCCGGCGCGAGGTTGACCACGAGATGCTCGGGGCCTTCGGCGGTCTCGATCAAGAGGACGATTGTGCCGGCGGGTGACGTGACTCGGCCAACCCGGGTCAACGGTGGAACCATGCCCGAGATCGGCTCGATCAGGGTGACGAAGACGCTGTTGAGCGTCGAGCCGTCCTTGGCCCGACGCCGAACGATCAGCGTGGCCCTGCCGGAGTCGTCGCCTGGATCGCGCGAGGGATTCGACGGGTCGGGGCTCATGCCGGTGATGGCGGTCGTCGGGGTGTCTCCCAGGATGTGAAGTCGGATCCCTTGGCTCCCCGGACCCATCAAACTGGCCGTTGCCGCCGCTTCGAGGTTTCCGCGTTGTCGCGCGATGATCTCGCCATAAGCCTGAATGAACCAGCGCGCAT
>JAYVYS010000849.1:0-2146 GCA_043784005.1 Isosphaeraceae bacterium | reverse complement strand
GCAGCCCGAGGCGTTGCGACATCAAATCGCCAAGACGCGAGGCGATCTTCGCAAGAACAATCTGCTGGCGGAACTCGCCCATCAGTTTGGCCAGGCGATCGGCAACCATGGCGCTCTCCGAAACGCCATCGGCACGATGGAGGGAGACGATTGGGTTCCCCACAAGCCAAGCCCGAGCGATTATGCGTCCGCCGATGAGCCTCACGCGCGAGGTTCCGTGCTCGTTGCCGCGCTGTTTGAGGCGTTCTTGTCGATCTATAAGGAACGAACCGACGACTTGATTCGGATCGCGACCGGGGGAACCGGCGATCTGCCCAACGGGAACATCCATCCCGACCTGGTGGACCGCCTCGCCCGGGAGGCAAGCAAGACCGCCACGCACATCCTGCGAATGGCCATCCGAGCCCTCGATTATTGCCCACCCGTTGACCTGACCTTCGGAGATTTCCTGCGCGCGATGCTCACCGGCGACGCCGACTTGTTGCCCGACGATCCCATGGGCTATCGAATCGCCGTGATCGAAGGCTTTCGACGCCGCGGGATCTATCCGGCCGATGTTCGCACCTTGGCGGACGATGCGTTGCGCTGGAGGAACCCGCTCAAGGAGATTAAGAAACAGGATTTCACAGGTCTTCTCCAGGCATTATCCAGCCTGGATGACACCCCCGGCAAGATTTCGGATCAGGTCACGGCCTGGCGGGTTTCGAGCGATCGCAATCGGATCGCATCGACCAGTGAGGATTTGCAAGCCAAAACTTGGTTCTGGTTGAAGAAAACCTTCGGCAAGGAGAAGCGGAACGAATTCTCGGACGGCCCCGCCGAACAGACCGTTCTTTCCGCACTCGGCCTCGACCTGGGAGCGAGTGCTGTTGCCTCGATCTATCGAAGTGAGAAGGACGATTTGCCGAGCGTCCAGGTCCACTCTGTTCGTTACGCGCAGCGACCCCGACAGGACGGCGGAACCATCCGAGACGTGGTTGTGGAAGTCGTGCAACGGCGGCGGGGCTACTTGGACGCCGAGGTTCAGCGGGAGGTTGACAGCCTGAAGACACGCTTGGACGGGGCCATCGAGGATAAGAACCCCAAGTATCGACCCGATTTCATCTTCCGTGGCGGATGCACGCTCCTGATTGACGGCGAGACCGGGTCGGTTCGTTATGTCATCATCAAGGATATCTTGAGCGAAGATCGCCTCAACCGTCGTCGCAAGTACGAGTCCGGTGACGCGGCCGAGGAGTTGGGTATGACGTACTACCGCCTTCCCGAGGCTCCCACTCGCGAGCCGTTCGCGATGCTCCATCGCGGATTCTGATCCCGAGAACCGAACCGCAACGCATCGAGAGGCCCGCTCATGGCTCGGAAGAAAACGGCGTCGCCCACGAAAACCGCTCAGCAAAAAACGGACGTGGCCGGTGCCCGGAGATCACGGGCCGCCAAGCCGAAGGATGTCGGGTCCGACCGCAAGGACGCGACGGCCCCCCTTACCGATTCGCCCGGATCGGACGGGCCAATGCGAGCGCCGAAATCGGGCGTGACCGTCCGAATGTATCGCACCGGATTGGGAGACTGCTTTTTACTTTGCTTCCCCAAAACGGCGACCAAATTGGCCGATTCCGCCGGGGCGGCAGCCTTTGTACTGATCGATTGCGGAGTCTTCAAGGGGACGCCTGGTGGACCGGTGCGGGTCAAGAAGATCGCCGAACATATTCGCGCGGCCACCGCCGACGGCAAGGGCATCAGCCGGATCGACCTGATGGTCGTCACCCACGAGCACTGGGACCACCTCTCCGGCTTTCACCCTGGACAGGCCCAGGATGTGTTTGAGAACATCGAAGTTGGCCAAGTGTGGTTGCCCTGGACCGAGGACCACTCCGACCCGCTCGCCCTTCAGTTGCGAGGCCTGAAGACCAACACGGCGAAAGCCCTCCATCTGGCCTATAGCAAAATGACCGACCGGAACTCGAACGGCCTTTCGAAGGAATTCGGGCCTCAGAGAGAGCAGGTCAAGGTGGCCCTGAACATGCTCGGGGTCGGCGACGACGCGGGGGACGTCCCGGCCGCTCAGCCTGGCGGTTTCGACCGCGTGGACGGCTCGGGCCAGGCCCTGAAATGGATCAAGGAGCACTTCAAGGACAAGATCCATTTC
>JAYVYS010000848.1:0-2074 GCA_043784005.1 Isosphaeraceae bacterium | reverse complement strand
GACGCCAAGACCGCCGTGGGACGAATTGTCGACGCCTGGAACGCGATTCTCGAACACGACAAGGACATCCGCATCCTTGGCGAAGCCAAGCCGAATGAGCCGATGGACCAGGCCTACTTGCCGACCGTCGGCCACATGCTGGGGCTCTGCTATCGGACGGTTGACCCCTCTCGCTCGGGCGTCTTGATCGAAAGCGCGCACTCGATTCTCGCCGGGCTGGACCCTGCCGACGACATGGCCTACGCGCTCTACCACGACAAACTCTGGAGCGTACACCTCAATGATCAAAATGGCCTGAAGTACGACCAGGACAAGGTCTTCGGCTCCGTCGACCTCCGCCGGGCCTTCGACCAGGTCTGGACCCTGGAAGCCAACGGATACGGCAAAAACGGCGAATGCGTGGGCCTGGACGTCAAGGCCATGCGTACGACGGTCGTGGAAGACTCCATGTTTCACCTCGCGCACTCACGAACCATGTTCCTCCGCCTCTTGGAGATCGTCCGAGGAGTGGACAAGGCGAAGGTCGACGAACTGCGGAAGAACCGGCGGTACGAGCAGCTTGAGATGCTGATTTTGAATGCGCTGATGGGAAGGAAATGAGTGAGTGAATAAGTGTTCACTCGTTCCGATGATCTCCGTGGGAACGAGTGTGAAGAGTCGCCTGAAGACCCCTTTTAACTCGTTCCCACGGAGACCGTGGGAACGAGTTAGGCGAAGCTTTACCGCCATCAGGCATGCGACTGCCCGATCACGCTCATTTTACTTCGCCTTCTTGGCCTCGGGCTCCTTGTCCCTCGGCACCAGGCACCAATGGATCGCCTCCATTTTTGAAAGACCTCGCGGAATCGGCTCGATGCCATCGCGGGTCGCGATCTCTCGCTGATAGAGCTTTTCCAAAAGTCCGTCAATGACGTCGCGAAACTCGGCCTTTGAGGAGAGATCGAAGTTCTCGGCCGGATCGGTCTGAAGATCAAATAATCTGAAATACGGGCCAGGGGTCGGATCATCGGTCTCATAGCCATCCAACCGCTTTCGCCTCCCGGTTCCGACGATCAACTTATATCGCTCCGATCGGATCATCGCCTCTTCGTTTTCGAGGTACTCGCTGAAAACCACCTCGCGGCCTTTCGCCCCGGGATCTCCTCGCAACAAGGGGACGAAACTCCTGCCGTGGATGTTTTTCGGGGGCTCGTTTCCCAGCAGCTCAAGAACTGTCGGTAACAAATCCACCGACTCGACCATCTCATCCACATGTTTCCCGGCAGGCAGACGTTCGGGCCAGCGGACAATCAGCGGCACTCGCACGGCGGGCTCGTAAAAGCAGTGTTTTTCGAAACGACCGTGCTCCCCGAGCATGTATCCGTTGTCACCGAGGAAGACCACCACGGTGTCCTTCGCCAGGCCCGATTCCTCAAGCGCATCCAACACCCGGCCAACCTGATGATCGAGGAAAGAAAGCGACGTGTAATACGCCGCCTGAATTCCTCGGATCTCGCGCTCGGTCAGCGATTGGAAGACTTTGGGCTGAAGTCGCCGGTCCTCATCGGTCATCGGCGGGGCTTTGAAACCGGAGCGGCGAAACCGCGATTGCCAGTCTCTCGGGAAGTGGAAGGGCGAATGTGGATCGTAAAAGCTCACCGCGAGGAAGAAGGGATCTTCCTTATGGTGACGTAAGTAGTCGATGGCCTGATCGGCGAAATAGGTCGAATCCATCGCGGCCGAGGGAAGGCCTTCCGGACGGCACGCCGCGTTGAGCCAAACCGCCGCCGGGTCTTTGAACGGGTTCCAAAGTCGGCGATGATCACCCCCTTCGGGCGGTTTGGCGGCCAGCCACTCGTTCCACTCGTGAAGGTCCACCCGTTCCTGAAATCCGTGAGGATTCTTGCTGTTGAAGTGCATCTTTCCTATGCCGGCGGTGTCGTATTCGGCTTTCCCGAGCCAGTCCGCAAGCGTGACCGCCGTATCGGGAAGCGCGGTGGTGAGCCGCGTGACGCCTGTCGCGTGCGGCAGCCGTCCCGTGATGAACGACTGACGGCTCGCCGTACACACCGGCGCGTTGCAAAACGCTCGATTA
>JAYVYS010000847.1:0-8798 GCA_043784005.1 Isosphaeraceae bacterium | reverse complement strand
GCGACAAGACTTGGATTCACGCAAGGGCGGGAATGTGGTAGAGATCGTGGACAAATGCGTCGGGCGGCTCGGGAGATATCGTAGGGAGGGAGGGAGCGTCGCATGGAGGCGAACGACCGGAGCGAGGACAGCTTATTAAGTGCCGCGAACCGCGCCCCGATTCGCTGTGTTCCCACGTTCGATCCTGCTTGGCTTTCAAGAGCGACGCTTCTCTTCGTGACGCTCGGCGTTTTGCTGCGTGGGGTGCGTTACCTCTTGAATTATCCGCTCTGGTGTGATGAGACGATGCTCGCGGCGAACTTGCTCGAACGCGGTTACCTCGACATGTTCTCCCCACTCGCTTATCGGCAAGTTTGCCCCGTCCTGTTCCTTGAGGTCGAGTTGACGGCGATCAAGCTGATGGGGTTTTCCGAATGGACCCTCAGACTCTTTCCGTTTGTTTGTGCGATCGCCGGAATGTTTCTGTTCCGGCATTTGGCAGGCCGTTTGATGCGAGGCGAGGCGCTCTTACTCGCGGTGGCGATTTTCGCGGTTTCCACCAGTCCGCTCCGGTTCGGGGCGGAAGTCAAGCCTTATGCGTCGGACCTCCTCGTCGCGCTGATGCTCTTGACGTGTGCCCTGGAATGGTGGCGGCGTCCGGAGCGAACAGGGTGGCTTTGGGCCTTGGTCTTGCTGGCACCCTTGGCTTTGGGAATGTCGTTCCCAGCGATCTTCGTGGCGGGAGGCGTGAGCATCGGGTTGCTCGGCGTGGTCTGGCAATCAAATCGCCGAGGTGTATGGGTCGCCTATGTCGCTTACAATTTCGTGGTCGCCGCGAGCTTTCTGTTGCTCCTCCGCTTTTACAAGACCGCCCCGCAGGACCACGCTTACTTCCACCACGATTGGGCCCCGGCTTTTCCGCCGTTAGACAGCCTCTGGAAATTCATTGTCTGGTTTTTTCAAATCAATACCGCTTATCTGTTCGCCTATCCCGATGGCGGCGATCACGGCGGAAGCACCCTCACATTCTTTTGTTTCTTGGTGGCGCTAGTCGTGCTGTGGCGTCGAGGACGTCGCACCGTGCTTATTCTCTGCCTGGCACCCTTCGGACTGACGCTCGTAGCGGCGGCGTTGCATCGGTATCCTTATGGATTCAGTGCGCGGACCGCCCAGTACGTCGCTCCGACGATCTGCCTAATGGCAGGCCTCGGCGCGGCGACACTTCTCGGCGGAATCCACTCGACGAAAGCGCGGCGACGGGTGTTCCTTGGCGTGATCGCCGGAATGGCCTTGTTCGGATTCGGGAGAATGGCTTACGACCTGTCGCATCCGTACCGAGGCTTTCCCGATGAACTTCATCGCGGATTCGCACGCTGGTTCTGGATGGAAAAGTCGCTCAATGCCGAACTTGTCTGCCCCAAGGCCGACTTCGGCCTGGAGTTCTCGCCCGAGCACTGGACGAAAGACGGCGTCGACACCTACCTTTGCTATCAGAAACTCCACTCTCCGCGCCATCATCGGGGCGAACCGCCACGCCTCGACGTTGTTTCGGCGTCGCACCCTTTGCGATTCGTGTTCTTCAACGAATTTCCTCAGGAATCTCCCGCGTTTCAAACCTGGTTGACCGGTATGCTCCGCGACTTCGACCTGAAGAGCATCGACTTTTACCCTATCAGCGCTCCCTTGAACGAGAAGCGTAAGAGTTGGGACCTCGCCTACCTAACTTACGAATTCACACCCAAACCGGGTCCATCCACCAATCCGCTTGTCGGCATTTCCCGGCGCGGCCCGGTCCGTCGGTAAGCCCGCCGGATCGCCTCTCACGGTCGCGAACGAGCGCGGCGAATCGATCGATCGATCGATCGATCGACATCCGCGCCGCACACGTGGTGACAGTCCCGCACGCTCGATGACGAGAAGTCCGAGGATACGAGAAACCGCCGCACGGACCGGCAAGAGAATTGCTCCCTTCCCGCGAAGTTCCTGGGAAATCGACGACCCGACGTGTCTCCCGGGCAAACCGGGGCAACGAATGAAGCCATTTGGCGGGAACGCCGATGAAACAGGGGATGTCAATCGTTCGCGCCAGGTTCTCGTGTGTTGACGAAGCGTTTGGAACGAATGGCCGGGTTTTCTGTATTTTTTACCAATGCGGAGCCTGTTTCATTCGCGGGGAGTTATTTCCCGGCCGTATTTTTTAAGGAGTCACTCATGGGTTCTCTGCGGACGACCTTGGCTGCGGCCTGCCTGGTCGCAAGCGCGACCGCCGTCGTCAGCGCGCAAGACGCTCCGAGGGCGAAGGATTTGCTCGCTCTCAAGCCTGTGATCAAAGGGGTGGAATATGAGATCCCAGCGGACGCGGGAGCGATCGACGCCTGCAAGATCGAGACCGTCTTCAACGCTCAGAAACGCGGTATCGGTTTTGCCCTTCGCGATGGCCAGGGAAAGCTCCTCAGACGCTTTGTGGATACCGACGGGAATGGCAAGACCGATCAATGGAGCTACTATCAGGACGGGTTCGAGGTCTATCGGGACAACGACCTGAACGGCGACCTTAGCCCCGACGAATCGCGCTGGATGAACTCTGCTGGAACGCGGAGCGCGACGATCCTTCGAGGCAAGATCGTGGGTTGGAAGCGGATTTCCGCCGAGGAAAGCTCAAAGGTCTTCGTCCAAGGGCTGGTGTCGGGCGACCTTGCCCTCATCGAGACCGTGCTCGCGACCTCGGAGGAACTCGCCAGTTTGGGCATTCCCAAAGGGGCCATCGATCAAGCGTCGGCCGCCGCCGGCAAGCGAGCCGACGCGATCCTGGCCCTGCAAAAGAGCCTGATCGGCTGGACCGGCAAAACGGTCTGGAACCGGCTCGACGCGAGCATGCCCCACCTGATTCCCACCGACGTCGATGCGGGGATTTCTCAGGACATCACGCTCTACGAAAACGCAGTAATCTTCGCAAGTGCTCCAGGCGCCCAGACGAGCCCCGAAAAGGTCTCGTTTCTTCAGGTTCCCGAGATGATCAGGGTCGGCGAGACCTGGAAGTTTATCGAGCTTCCCCGAGCCATCGATCCCGCCAAGCCGGTGATGGCGGCGGAAGGGGGTTTGCGAACCTGGATCTTCCGCCAGCAAGCTGGAGGAGAGCAGAACAGTTCCCCGGAACTCGCCGCCGCCCTCGATGCCCTCGCCAAATATGACAACGCCAACGCCAAGGCGCAGGTTCAAGGCGAGAAGAAGGAACTTGCCCAGTTTCACGTGGGCCGCATCCCCCTGCTTCGCGCCATCGTGAAGGTTGCGAACAAGCCCGACGATGTACTCGTCTACAACAAGCAGATCGTCGATAGCCTCGCCGCCGCCTTTCAGACGGGCTTTTACCCCAACGGCATCAAACTGATCGATCAAGTGGCAAAGGGCGAAGGACCGATCGCGTCTTATGCCGCATTCCGGAAGATCTCGGCAGAGTTCGCCATCAAGAATGATGAGCCGGGCGCTCAACTCATGGTCAACCAAAAGACATGGATGTCCGACCTGAAAGCCTACCTCAGCGCCTTTCCGACCGCCGAAGAGGCCCCCGACGCCTTGATTCAGCTTGCAAGCGCCAGTGAGTTCAACGCCGAAGAGGACGACGCTCGCAGGTATTACGAGGAACTCTCACGCAAGTTCCCCGAGTCAGACGCCGGCAAGAAGGCAACGGGAGCCTTGAGGAGGCTGGACCTTGTCGGTAAAACCATCGACCTTCGCGGCCCCGGTATCAAGGGTGAATCCATTGATGTGGCGCGTTACAAAGGCAAAACACTGCTCGTCACCTTCTGGGCAAGCTGGGCCGATCCGGTCCGGCGCGACCTTCCCGAGCTTGTGAAACTCTACCAAAAGTACAAGGGGAAGGACTTTGAGATCCTCGGTGTGAACCTCGACAACGAGCGAGCGGATCTTGATGCGTTCCTCAAGGAATATTCCCTTCCCTGGGCACAAATCTTTGAGCCCGGCGGGATCGAAAAGAGCCGCTTCGCCGCCGATTACGGCGTCATCGCCCTTCCAACGATGATCCTGGTCGATCCCCAGGGTAAAGTCTTGAACCGGAACATCAGGTCCGCCGCCGAGCTGGAACGGCAACTTGATAAAGTCCTGGGAGCCAAGCCGGCGGGGGTCGCCATCGATCGTTGAGAGTGGTTGATAAGCCGCGAAAAGAAAAACATAAGGCCGGACCTCTTCCCTCGGGACGACGTCCGGCCTCGCTCATTGCCGCGCGGTGACTTGACCAGGTATCCTTTTCACGATGGAACGATACGGCGATCACGAAGGGGTCTAACAAGAGGTCCGCGGATGGAGAGCCTTGCCTGCCTTAACGGCGAAGTCATGCCCGTGGATCAGGCCAAAGTCCCCATCTGGGATCGCGGATTCCTCTTTGGAGACTCGGTTTATGAGGTCTACCGCATCTACGACCGTCGCTGCTGGCTCGAAGACGAGCACTCGGCCCGACTTCGTCGCAGCCTTTGCGAGATGGATTATCCTCCCTTCGATTTCGAAGGCCTGATCGAACGTGTTCGTCGCACAATTGAGATCAGCGGAGTTCGCGAAGGAACGGCTTACATCCAAATTACCCGAGGCGTCGCGCCTCGATTACATGCTTTCCCGAAGCCGGCGGTGCCGCCGACCGAACTGATCGTCATCCGCGAGTACGACGATGGCCCAACCGCCAGACTTCGCGAGGCGGGAGTTCCCGTCATCAGCCATCCCGACCTGCGATGGAAGCGTTGCGATGTGAAGTCAACCAACTTGCTCGCGAACGTCCTTGCCAACGAGGCCGCGCATCGGGCGGGAGCTTACGAAGCGGTTCTCATAGGGGACGATGGGTTTGTCACCGAAGCGACCCACTCCTCTCTGGTTTGGATTCGTGACGGTCGGATTGAGGGCACACCCGAAGGACCGGGGATTTTACCAGGCACGACACGGATTCTCACACTTCGACTCGTTGACGACATCGGCGCGACGTTCGTCGAGAACCGGATCACGCTCGACCAGTTGAAGGCCGCCGACGAAGTGATTCTGCTCGGCACGACGATCGAAGTTCTCCCCGTGGTCACTGTTGATCGGACGAAAGTCCGCGACGGGACGCCCGGACCGGTAACTCGCCAACTTCAAGAGGCGTTTCGCCTGTCCGTCGCGCGCTGGCTTGCCCCTGTTACCGTCTGAGTCACATCTGGAGCCCGCATGTCCTTGCCCGATGACTTATACATTGATCCCATCGAATCGCACTTAAAACGCGACTCTTGCCAGGGTGCGGGTGTGGCCGTGGTCGTGCTGGGTTGCGAGGGATCGGAAAACGCCCGAGAAGTCGGCGAAAGTATTCGTCGACTCCTTGCCGATCGAAGTCGGTCGTCCGACGTCATCGTCGTTGATCCCAACGAACGCGACAACCGCGGCGAACTTCTCATGGAGACCCTGCGAGGTGTCGATCAACCCCTGACGATCCTCACGCGAGGCCGCACACCTTGGACCGCGGCGCATCTCGACCCCCTGCTCAAGGCAATCGATCATTGCGACCACGTGGTCGGTCGGCGCGCCAAGAGCCGGAGCGGCCGCGTCGGGCGATGGCTGGCGAGCTTGCCTTGGCGATGGTTGTTCGCGGTCCCCGTGTGCGATGTCCAATCCCCTTGCTCTATTCATCGCACCGCGACGCTCAAAGCGATCCCCCTTCAATCGCTCACGGACTTCGTTACAATCGAAATCTTGGCGAAAGCCACGTTTCTCGGCCAGTTGCTCGACGAAGTCGCAATCCCTCCAATCGAGGAATCGAAACCTCATATCTCGATGCAAGACTTCTTGCGGGTCTTCCGACATCCCACGTTTCGATTGCCGTCAATACCAGCGGAAGATCCTGAGGGCGAGCGCGAAGGTCAGAACGGCCCAGGCGCTGAGAATGGCCATGGCGGGGGCGACCTGAAGGAACGTCGCGCCGTCGAGGATGACCGCTCGCAGAGCGTTGAGCAATTGCGTTAGAGGCAGCGCCTGGATGAAAAACTGCGCGCCGGCCGGGAATCGATCCGCCGAGAAGAAAACACCCGAAAATATCCACATCGGTAACATCACAAGATTCATCAGGCCGCTGACAGTCTCGGTCGTCTGTGCGCGCGACCCGACCAGCAGACCGATCCCCGCGAAAGCCAGTGCCCCAAGGACGTCCACCAGAACGATGAGCAGGATGCTTCCTTTGACCGGCATCCCGAACGCGAAGACACCGAGCAGCAGAAGTACCGCGACGTCGGGGATCAGAAACGTGAGTCTCGCACCCAGCAGCGACATCAAAAAATCCCGACGCGGCATCGGTGTGGCCACGAAACACTTCAAGAGCTTGCTTATCCGGAAGTTCACGAGCAGAAACCCGATCCCCCAGAGCCCGCCTCCCATCGTGTTCAAACCAATCAGGCCGGGGATCAGGAAGTCGATGTAACGCGAGCCGGGCTCTGTCACGGCGACGTCGTTGGTTTTCACCTGGTTCTTCCGGCCTGCTCCCTCTTGAAGAATGTTATCGATCGCCGCGCGGGCGACCGACGCCTCGGGCCGGGTCGGATCAAAGTGATAAGTCACCTCCCCGCCTGAGCCGGGCGCGACGACAAGCGGAGTCTTTCCACTGTACAGACGCTTGAAAGCGTCTTCATGCGAATTCATCGTCAACAGCACGCCGGGACGGTTGCTCGCGCGGGCGCTCGCGTCGTATTTTTCGAGCGTCTGCTTGACGGACGCCGAGTACGGACCGTCGACAAGTTCAACCTGAGTCGACTCGGGAGGCCGGCTCTTGAACGCCAGGCCCAGACAGACCGCGAGGACCGTGGGGAACCCGTAGACCCAGAAGATCCTCGCTGGTTGGCGGTAGAATTCGCGGAGTCGGACGATATAAAGTTCTCGGAGCGGATGCGAGCGGCTCATGGGTCGGTCGTTTGCTCCATCGTTTGGTTGAATAAGAAACATAAAACTCAGCGTCGGCCCCAGCGTTTGCGAGACTTACCGGCGGTTTTTCCGTCTTCGGGCTCGTTGTCACGTAAATGTCGGCCGGTCAAGGAAACGAACACGTCTTCCAGGCTGACCTGTCGCGTGGTGAGGCTGGAAAGTGGACGTTCAATCGTTTCGAGGTAATCGAGCAACGCCGGGATGACCGTATGCGGTTCGCGGACCGTTAGTGAGAATCCATCGCCCTCGCCCCTCGCGATGAGTACCGAGGGTAAATTCGAGAAGACCGAGGAATCCAATCGAGCGGCAGGCGCATCGCCACCGAGGGCGAACTCGACGACATGCTCTCCGCCAAGGCGAGCGATCAACTCCTTGGGCGAGCCCAGCGCGATCACTTTCCCCTGGTCGATGATCGCGACCCGATCGCAGAGCTTTTCGGCTTCGTCCATGTAGTGGGTCGTCAGAAGTGTCGTCCGTCCTTGACCTTGCAGATGCGTGATCACGTCCCAAAGTTGCCGACGCGATTGGGGGTCAAGCCCCGTTGTCGGTTCATCGAGAAAGAGAAGTTCGGGGTCACCAATCAGGGCGATCGCCACGGCGAGCCGCTGCTGTTGCCCGCCTGAGAGGGTTTCGACAAAGGCATTCGACTTCCCTTCGAGCGAGACGCGGGTCAGGACGTCCTCCGGTTCCAGCCCTGTTCGATAAAAGCTCCGGAATAGCCTGACCATCTCGTGAACGGTTTGTTTGTCGGGGAATTTCGTGTCCTGAAGTGTGACTCCGATCCGCTCGCGAATCTCGGTTTCGTTTCCAGACCAGCGCTGGCCGAGCACCTCAACCTCGCCTGACGTCGGTTTGTTTAATCCTTCCAGGATCTCCACGGTCGTCGTCTTGCCCGCGCCGTTGGGACCGAGCAGGCCGAAGCATTCACCCTTGGGAATCTCAAGGTCGATTCCGTTCACGGCATGCACGGGACCGTCACGACCCGGGTATTCCTTGCGAAGATCCTTCACCCAGATCGCGTATTCACCCATCGCCGGGAAACTCCTAGGACCGATCTTGAGGACAATGATGGAGGACGACGGCGGAAGGAGCCTCGTCGTGGCAAGCTGGTAATGCAAGCAGACACTCATCGCTGGGGCAAGGTTCGTTTCGCTTCAGATCACCACTCCGTCTTGCAGGATCGCATGCCGAGGGATGACGACGATTTTGTCGCGGATCACATAATGAGGCGCATCTTCCTGTTCGACGATTCCAGGGGCATTTTGGATCTTCACATTCCGGCCAATGCGCGCGTTCTTGTCAATGATCGCGTTTTCGATCACCGAGTTCGCACCGATGCCGAATTTCGGGCGATGCGCTCGGGCGTTGTCGGCCAGGTGTTTGGGTTGCTCGTAGAGGTCCTGACCGATGATATACGTGTTCCGGATCGTCACGTTTTCCGCGATCTGGGCACGCACGCCGATCACGGAGTTTTCGATGACCGACCCTTTACCGATCACGCAGCCGTCCGCAATCAAACTATGAGAAATGGTCGCCCCAGAGATCCTCGAGCAGGGCAAATAACGCGGGCGCGTAAAAATCGGGTGGTCGCCGAAGGTAAAGTCAAACGGCGGGTCGTCTTTCGTCAGGTCGATATTCGCCTGGTGAAACGCCCCGATGGTTCCGATGTCCTCCCAGTAGCCGTCAAAGAGGTGCGTGTGAACACGGTGGTTAGTGATCGCCTGGGGAAAGATCTCGTGCCCAAAGTCCGTGGCCGTTCCCGCGGTGAGCAATTGCACTAACGTCGAGCGATTGAACAGGTAAATGCCCATGCTCGCCAGGTAGCCGCGGCCTTTGGCAGCGATTCCGAAGCGTTCGAGCCAGTCAGGATCGGTTCG
>JAYVYS010000846.1:0-2742 GCA_043784005.1 Isosphaeraceae bacterium | reverse complement strand
ACCGATGCCGCCGACAAGGAGCGAGATCGAGGCGATCGTTCCCAGGATGATGCTGAACTGTCGAGCGGTGCGCTGGGCTTCGAGCAAGAGTTCATAGGGGACGACGATCGCGATGTCTTTTTTGGGGTGCCAAGGATTGACCGCCGCCTCAATGATTGGGTGCGACGGCTTGACTTCGCTGATGGAACCGACCTGGAGCGTGACCTGCGAGAGCTGCGTCTCCTCGGCTTCCATCGAGCCGGCGCGACTGTTCATGATCTTTTCGCCGAAGCGGAGCTTGCAGGTGGTGATCGGGATGTAAACATCTTTATCGAACTCTTGACCGGCGAGGCTTCCACCGATGGCCGCCGAGCTACCGCGCTCTTTGGTCACCCCAACCACCGTGTAATAGTCCGACCCGAGCTTGACCGACTGGCCTCGGGGGTCATCGATCGGAAAGAGGGCCTTTGCGGTTTCGCTCGCGAGCACGGCGTAGTTCATCACCTTCTCATTGTCGGCCTGTGTCAAGAACCGCCCTTTCTCCAATTCAAGGCGGTTGAACTCGGCGTAGTCTTGAGTCGTCCCGACGACGCGGCCGTCGATGAACTTGTCAAGGTGGCGAATTTGCTTGCGAATCTCACGGATGGGGAGGGCTTTTTTGATCGTCGGGACAGTCGCCATGATCCGATCAAAGTCGTCGTATTTGAGCCCGTAGTTAAGTACGCGGGCGGGCCGACCGCCCGTGGCCTGGGCCTCGTCGCTGGGTTTGACCGAGCGAACGATGATGTTGGTCGCCCCGAGCTGCTGGATGCGGACCTGCGCATCACGGCTGGACCCTTCACCGACGGCCAGCATCGAGATGACGGCCGCCACGCCGAAGACGATCCCCAGGACCGTCAAGCCCGAGCGAAGCTTATGGAGGAGCAAGCTTTTCATCCCGAGCTTGAGCCCACGCCAGATGCGTTCCATGATGGATTGGCCTCGATCAAAAAGGGAGTTGGAGATGTTCGAGAGTGGGAGGGTGTGTCGCGTCTTCGAGCCGCGGCCTTGTCCGATTCTTGGTGGGCCTCGAAGACTCGGCCCAGACCACGATCACGCCATTTGTTCAGGTCGGTGCCATCGCATTTTTTTCTTTTTCCAACTGGGCGAGCATTCGGGGGCTGGGTCCGTCCTCGATAATCATTCCGTCACGCATCCGGATGATCCGTTTGGCGTTCTCGGCGATATCGTCTTCGTGGGTAACCATGATGATCGTCTTGCCGCCGTCGTTGAGGCGACCGATCATCTCCATGATTTCATGGCTGGTTTTGGTGTCGAGGTTACCCGTGGCCTCGTCGGCGAGGATGATGTAGGGGTCGTTGATCAAGGAGCGGGCGATCGCGACGCGTTGTTGCTGACCGCCGGAGAGCTGAGTCGGGCGGTGGTCGAGCCGGTCGTAGAGCCCCACCATTTTCGCAAGCATCTCGGTCCGTTCTTGAACGGCGTCGGTGATCTCGCCGCTTCCCTGATAGGTCAGGGGAAGCTGGATGTTCTCCGTGACGGTGTATTGTTGGATCAGGTTGTAGGATTGAAAGATGAAGCCGATGTAGCGGCTTCGGACCTCGGAGAGTTCGTCGTCGTCGAGGAGGGCGACGTCGCGGTCTCCAAGGATGTACTGGCCGCTGCTGGGGCGGTCGAGACAGCCGAGCAGGTTGAGCATGGTGCTCTTGCCCGAGCCCGAGGCACCCATGATGGCGATGTACTCGCCCGGATAAAAGTCGACGGAGACGCCCTTCATCGCCGTCACGACCACGGGTTGATCCGCAGCCGTGCTGGCGCGGCGGCGGCCGAAGAGGCCGCCACCGCCATGAGCGTCCATGACATACGTCTTGTGGACGTCGACGAGCCGGACGATCGGTTTGCGAGGACTGGTCATCACGGCCGCTCTCCTCCGAATCCACCGCCACCGCCACCCGGAGGTCCGCCACCGCCACCACCCGGAGGACCACCACCGCCACCGCCACGCATTTGGCTCATCTGACTGATCTCGTCATCAGTGAACCCGGCCTTTTTCATGATGGCTTCGCGCTCTTCCGGGCTCGCACCCTTCAACTTGGCGCGATCCTCGGGGGCGATGTTCTGGAATTTCGACATGAAGCCGGCACCACCCCCCCCGGGGCGGGCACCTTTACCTTTTGCCTTCGCTTTGGGCTTCTCGGCGTCGCCGGTTTTGCCGGCTTCACCTTCAATCTTGGGTACCGGAGCCAGGCCGATCTTACCCTTGGCGGCTCCCCAATCCTTTTTACCCGCTTCGTCCTTGCTTGAAGATCCGAACGCATCGCGCTTCTCGTCTTCGCTCATCAGCGAGATCGGGTTTAGGGCGACCAAATCTTTCTCTTTGATTCCCGTTTTCACTTCGACAAGCTTGTCATTGGAGACACCGAGCGTGACGTCGCGGAAATCGAATGTACCGTCCAACTTCTTGACCGCGACGTGGTCTTTATTCTTGTACTGAAGGATGGCCTGAACGGGGACGCTCAGAACGTTGGTCAGTTCATCGACAAGGATTTCGACCTGAGCGGTCATGCCCGGTTTCAGGCCCGCCAGGCCTTTTTCGATCGTGATGTGAGTGGTATAGACCTTCACATCGGAGCTGAAGAAGTTGTTCGGGTCGGGCAGGGGGGCGATGTCCACCACCGAGCCGGGCAGCGTCTGGTCGGCGAAAGCGTCGACCTTGATACGCGCCCGAAGACCTGCCTTGACCCGCTCGATCATCGACTCGTG
>JAYVYS010000845.1:0-2812 GCA_043784005.1 Isosphaeraceae bacterium | reverse complement strand
CTTCGCGTGGTAATTTGATGCACAAAAGGTGACAGCGATGAGGAACAGATCTGTTCCTCATCGCTGTCACCTTTTGTGCATCAAATTACCACGCGAAGTGGGCGAAAGCCTTGTTGGCGTCGGCCATGCGGTGAACGTTTTCGCGACGGGTAATGGCGGCGCCGTCGCGGTTATAGGCGGCGATCAACTCGTCGGCGAGCTTGACGTGCATCGGCCGGCCCTTCTTCTCGCGGGCGGCCATCAGCAGCCAGCGGATCGAAAGGGTCTGCTGGCGGACCTTGTTCACCTGCATCGGAACCTGATACGTCGCACCACCGACCCGCTTGGAGCGGACCTCGATCATTGGCTTGACGTTCTCGACGGCCCGGTTGAAAACCTCGATGGGGTTCTCATTCGGGAGCCGACGGGCGACCAGATCGGTGGCGTCGTAAAAGACCTTTTGCGCCACGGATTTCTTGCCGTCGTGCATCAGGCAGTTGATGAACTTGCTGGCCAGCTTCGAGCCAAAACGGGGATCCGGTCGAAGCTGAGCCTTGCTGGCGGTAAACTTGCGGGACATGCGTTCGTCCGTGGTCTGGTGAGTGTGGGCTGAAGTCGAGCCGAATAGGAAGCGTTTATGATGACATCGGAGTGAAATTCAATGACGAAGGGACGCGGCTCGGCGGCCGATGCGACCGATCCCGGTTCCGTTCGGGATCACGATCACTTCTTTTTGGGAGCACCTTTGGCGGGTGCGGCGGCCTTCTTCGGGGCTCCGTATTTGGAACGGGCCTGCTTTCGGTCGCTGACGCCGAGGCTGTCGAGCACACCTCGGACAATGTGGTAGCGAACGCCCGGCAAGTCGCGAACACGACCGCCGCGAACCAGGACGATCGAGTGCTCTTGCAGGTTGTGACCTTCACCACCGATATACGCGGTGACTTCCTTGCCGTTGGAGAGCCGAACACGGGCGACTTTCCGGAGCGCCGAGTTCGGCTTCTTCGGGGTCATCGTCTTGACCTGAAGGCAAACCCCTCGCTTGAACGGGCACCCTTCGAGCACCGGCGATTTCGTCTTGTACACAACGGGTCGGCGAGGCTTCTTGACGAGCTGATTGATCGTGGGCATGAGTCGAGTGTTCCATTCCCCCGGCCGGTTTGCCATGCGACCCAAAGGCCAACCGGGGTTTTTTCCTAATGCTGTGCTTGTCGCGAGCCGCGGTTCGATCGGGCGTACGGGAAGACATCGCGTCGCGAACGGAATTCGAAACGCCGCGGCCTACCATGTCAAAACCGAACGCTGCGCCCGCGCAATGAGGCACCGCCGGCCGGACAACGCCGAAGCTAGTAATTTAACGTGATTGGCGGGCCTGTCAAGCGGAACCCGGAGGACGTGGGTGACTTTGGGGTCCTCTCGGATCGAAAAATGACCAAAAACCAGGCCTTTCAGACGCTTTCCGTGGCAGGTTCACCGAAGAGGTCCGCAAGGACAAGTTGAAAGCCGGGCAGAACGGGAGAAGCGTTGAGGATATCGCCATGGCTGTGGATTGAGAGCGAATTCGGCGCACTGTAGACCTAAATCTTCGCCAGTTCGGGAAATATGACCCATACCGCCTTTGTGCCGGCCTCGAAGTAATCTTCGATCTTCCTGGCGTCTTCGATGGTCCGGTTGGTCGGGCTGATGACTTCGATCGCGAGGTCGGGAATAACCTCCCACGCCGCGGTCTTCGCGGCACGGCGGTCGATTGGCCATCGTTCGCGAGAAACGAAAGCCACGTCGGGACGGCGATCGAGTCGAGGCGATGTGCTGAGCCGAAAAAGCATCTCGCTAAAAACGCGTCCCAAGCGATTGCTTCGGACATGAATGATCATCATTTCGAAGAGAAGAGAAGCGATGTCAACTTCGTAAGCACCCAAGAGAGGTTTCTCCACAAAGTTGTCGTTGACAAATTCGTAAAGGCCTTCCGGCTCGAATTCCGGAGTCCTTCCTGTTTCAATCGCCGGGGCCGAAGCTTCGGTTACTGTCGCCATGGTCGGTCCCTTCCTGCTCGCAAACGAATTTCGCGGTTCGATCTTGCGATTGTAACCGATCGCGAGGATTTTCGCTGGCATCCCGGCGCGCCCTCGACCATCCTCAAAGAGCAGGCTTCTTTCTACGACCTTGATCCGCATCGGAGTTTATTTGATGAACGCGCCGCGCGTATTTCTCCTGATCTTCAGCATCGTCGGGACTGCCGCCGCAGCGGATTTCCCGACGTTCAAGGCACAGGAGATCGACCCTCACATCGGAAATGTCTGCTACGCCGTGACCACGGCCGACGTGGACGGCGATGGCAAGCTCGACGCCGTCGCCGTGGCCGAGGACGCGGTCTACTGGTACAAGAATCCATCGTGGGAAAAACACGTCATCATCAAAAATGCCACGGAACGCGACAACGTTTGCATACAGGCTCATGATATCGATGGCGATGGTGCGATCGATTTCACCCTCGGGGCGTCGTGGCAGCCGGCGAATACCAGGTCGGGTGGAACGATTCAGTGGCTTCGTCGAGGCAAGGACGGGCCTTCGAATGCTCCCTGGCAGGTCTTACCGATCGGTTCCGAACCCACTGTGCACCGGCTGCGTTGGGGCGATCTGACGGGCTCCGGCAAGAAACAGCTCGTGGTGGCCCCCTTGCAGGGTCGAGGAACGAAAGGCCCGAACTGGGGTGAGGGTCAAGGGGTGCGAATCCTCGTCTACACCGTGCCGAAAGACCCGGCGAAAGAGGCCTGGCCCGTCGAAGTCGCCGACGAATCGCTTCATACCACGCATAACCTTCAGCTGATCGACCTCA
>JAYVYS010000844.1:0-3122 GCA_043784005.1 Isosphaeraceae bacterium | reverse complement strand
CCAATCGCAATCGTCAATCTTGCTTTGACTCGCTTTCAGTCAGTTGCAGTCTTATTTCAGCATCCCAGCCCCGAACTCCGACCAGAAAAAGTTCTAACGGTGTCCTGTCGCCCCGACTGACTTAAATCCTTTCGCCGACGCACTTTAAGCGTACCTTCCGGTTGTCGGAAGAGCGGCCCAAACCCTTAGAGAAATCCGGTAAAATCCGGTATTTCCAAGGAATGGACCCTCACGATGGCCGCGAAGAAGCCCCCTTCCTACCGACTCCACAAACCCTCTGGTCTCGCCGTCACCAGGTTTGACGGTAAAGACCGCTACCTCGGAAAGCACGGGACGAACGTCAGCCGCGCCGAATTGCGGAAGCTCGCCGAGGGCTGGCATGAGGACCAACGCCGACGCGACTCCCTTTCCTCCGAACTCGTCCCCTACCCTCTTACCGTCGCTGAATTGATCCTTGCCTACTGGGAAAAGCACGTCGTCACGTACTACGTGAAGGACGGTCGCGCGACCAGCGAACAAAGCAACATCCGTCAGGCGCTCCGGTTCCTTCGCCAACTCCACGGCAAATCGCTCGCTCGTGATTTCGGCCCGGTCGCACTGAAGGCCGTTCGCGAGACCATGATTGACGCGGGCCGTTGCCGGACACTGATCAACAAAGACGTTCACCGCGTTCGCGGGATGTTCAAGTGGGCGGCGGCGGAAGAACTTTACCCGGGCTCGAGGTTCAACGCCTTGTCGGCATTGGCCGCTCTGGAGAAGGGGCGAAGCGCGGCCAAGGAACGACCGCCCGTTAGCGAGGTGCCCGAAGCGGATGTACTCGCAACGATCCGACACCTGACGCCGCAGGTTGGCTCGATGGCTCACCTTCAACTTCTCACCGCCGCCCAGCCGGGCGAAGTCATGTCGATCCGCCCTCGTGACGTCGATCGGTCCGACCCCGGTTGCTGGGTCTATCGACCTGAGTCTCACAAGACTCAACACCACGGACGCGACCGCGTGATTCTGATCGGCCCTCGTGGTCAAGAGATTCTTCGCCCTTGGCTCGATCGCGACCCCGACGCCTATTGCTTCAGCCCCGCCGAAGTCGTCGCCGCGCGGCCAAAGAAGGCAAAGTTGAAGAAACGCAAACGACCCCCTACCCGCCCGGTTGCCGGGCAACGCTACTCGAAAGACTCGTACCGGATGGCCGTCAACCGGGCTTGCGGTCGAGCCGGGATACCTCCGTGGACACCGCATCAAATCCGCCACACGCGGGCAACGTCGATTCGGCGGCAATTCGACCTCGAGGCGGCGCAAATCATCTTGGGACACGCGAAGCCTGATACGACCCTGATTTATGCCGAGCGTGATATCACGAAGGCTCGGCTGGTTATGGCTGAGATTGGTTGAGACGATGTTTTGATATTATTGAAAGCACGGGAACGGCTGACTGATCATCGGCCGCCGGGTCGCGGGGTGCCTCGGTCCCCTAGTCCGGGGTGGCTCCGCGACCCGGCCCGGCAAATCTAGGGGGTAGACATGACCGATCACGATTTCAGCGACCCGGCGATACATACTCAACCGCCATGGCCGAACGTCCTTCATTGGCTGGAAACAATTGGTGACGGCTGGTCGTCGATCTCCCCATCGACAGACGGGGACGAGTCGGCCGTCGTATTTCTGGAAACCGCTTCCGCCATCCAGACCCGAATGGACCCCAAGTATGTGGAGTTTCGTTACCTCGTTGAAAGTGGTCGATTGACGACGTCCAGCGGGAACCATCTCCTCTCACCCCCTTGATGGGAAGCCCGCCTGACTTCCGCCGGGGCGAGATGGAAAGACCTGCTGAAACTTCGTCCCGACGCTCCGGCCCTTGCGCGGGGTGGCGTGCTGAAGATCGTCTGGGAAGGGTTCCTCGAAGGCGAAGCCGCGCGGCGTGTTGCGTTGGCTCTTGCTACGGAGAACGACCCGGCGAAAGGGAATGCGGACGATTGGATCCATGGTAGCCAATCCGCCCTAGCTCTCCACATCGGTTATCAAAACCCGAAGCGATCAAAACTTATGGAGACGCTCGTTGGCGAAGGAAGGGTTAGCAAGTTTGAAAGGTTCGGGCAGAAGACGAGATTCATCATGTCCGACCCGGCGGAACACGAACGAGTAAAAGCCGCGTTTGCAGCCAAGCCCAAACGCAAACCACGTAGCAAACCGTAGCCAAGCGTAGCAACAATCTTTAGAAGTCTTCATACGAGATTGCATTAGCCTGAAACGTCGTTAAAGTTCCTACAGGTGCGAGCGACAGCCCACACTTGTAAGGACTTCAACGCATGAGCACGACTGCTGAAGCCACGCCAGAACGACCGCGCTACTACAAGATTGCCGAAGCCGCGCGGGATCTCTGCCCCGTCCCCATTCATCCCGCTTCTCTGACCCGCCACATTCTCCAGGGGGTCAGGCTTCGCGACGGCTCGACTCGCAAGCTGCTTGCCATCCGCACGCCCGGCGGTTGGCTCGTGACCCGCGAAGCCGTGAACGAATTCCTTGAAGCGATCACCGCAGACCGCCAAGGCGGACCGGCTCCCGTGCGCACTCCCGGCAATCGCGTGGAGATGGCGCTCAATGCCGCCGGGTTCTGAAATGCGAAACGGCCAAGGTTTTCACCTTGGCCGCTCGTGTGTTTTCGTTCCATCACCATCACCGGGTTTACCAAACCCGAATCATCCCCGACTCGCACCGGAGAGGATAAATGAACAGTACCGCTCAATGTCCTGTCAAGCAAGCCCCTCGAATCCGTCCGCCGCATCCATGCGATGCTCGCGAGACCGAGGCAACCGCTCGGTTCAATCACTTCCTTATCACCCTCAGTCGCGCCGACTTGAACCACGCGAGATCCCAACTCGGGGCGCTCGGCGAACTGGGTTTTCGAGTCGAGAACCTTGAACCCGGCTACCGGTTGGTGGGGGTGACGTCATGACTGACCACCAGTCCGACATCATACGCCGTGCCGCACGGCTCCTGAGGGACGGGTTCCACGCATCGGGCACTGCGGAACCGGAGTCGAGCAAGAAAGTCGTCGCCGCGTTCGTATCCTTTCTCGACCAGACCAAACGCCCTCGACACCGAACGGTGTCGGGGGAGGAAGTCGT
>JAYVYS010000843.1:0-3694 GCA_043784005.1 Isosphaeraceae bacterium | reverse complement strand
ATCCCAAGGGCTTTGCGGGTTCTCCGGTCACTCTTCTGACTCCTGCCGAGTGCGTAGCGCGCCTGACACGTTCGGTCACGATTGAGTCGCAAGAGGATGAATCGCCGTGAGGGCCGTTCTGGCAATCTGAAACGAGAATTGAGATAGACGATCGACGCCGGAAGCTGGAGATCAACGTCCGCGAGACGTCAAACGATTGAGCCGTCAAATTGGGGGGTGCGACCTCCGATTCACGGCAGGGCGGGTCGCCTTAAGGCTCCTTGCAAAGAGGCTTTGACACGTTTAAAATACAGCCTTACGACAAGTGTAAAATTTTTAACGGGTCATTATGCCCTACAGGAGGGGCGGGATAAGCCAATCGAATAACAAGTTATGTTAATTCAAAGGTGTAATGGGTGGTGTTGAGATCAGATTTTCCAAGTTATCAATGAAGTGGCCTGAACAGCTCGGAGGTCAGCCAACTGGGGTGGCAAGTGTCGTCCGAAAGAGCCTGGGGGTAACCGTGGGAGAGAACTCGGCCGACGGTATCGAGGTACTGTCGTTTCCCGACTGCGTGCGACGTCGCGTGGAGATGTACTTCCCCTTCGGCCGCGAGCCGGCTTGGAACGTCCTCATCCGAGAGGGGTTGTGTCACGCGATCGAGGAGCTGGCCCTCGGGCGTGCGACACTCGCTCGCGTCCGTGTTGGTGATGTCATTCAAATCGAAGACGACGGCGTCGGGTTCAGCGGCCTTGCGGCCGAGGGCGAGCGGTCCAGGCTAGAGCGAGTGATGACGGAAATGCACACCGGCTGTCGCAGCGAGCACCTGCTCGACCGCGTTCGCGACGAGGTGTGCAGGGCGAGCATCGCTGCCGTTAATGCCGTGTCCTCCGAGATGACGGTGGAGAGCGTGGCCGACGAGGATTACTGGCGGCTTGAGTTCCGGCGCGGGCACAGAGTCGGTACGGTGACGCAGCGCCCCGTGACCGACTGGAAGGGTCTCCGGTTCACGTTCAGACCGGATGAGACCCTCGTTCGCCGGCAATTCGAGCATGACGTGCTACTCGACTGGTGGGCGTCCCTGGATCTCGCGATCCCCACGTCCGCGCTCCACGTCGAGTGACATTGGTGTGGAACGGGTCGATTATAGACGACGGTTGACAGATATTGCCCCGTCTGAACTTGATTTTGTCTCAACCCTGATCGCTGACAACACATCAATCCGAAGTCGCACCCGTAGTTGATAGAGCTGAAGGAAATCGATGACAGAAAATCCCGTGAAGCTCAAAATCGAGGGTCTGGTCGAGACACCCCTGGAACTGGGCTTCGAGGATCTCGCGGCTTTACCCGAGATCTTCCAAGTTGGCGATGTTTCGCGGTTCCACCCGAAACGCAAAGGCGATGGTGTGGCGCTTGAAGCCATCCTGGAACGCGCGAAGCTGCGACAGGAGGCGAATTATCTCACGCTCCACGCCGACCGCGACGACTTTCACGTCTCCATACCGCTTGATGCCGTGCGGGGCGAAGCGGTTGTGGTCTACCGCCTTGGTCCAGATCGACTGGGACCGGAAAACGGCGGTCCGTTTCGCCTCTTGATCAAAGACCCGTCAGCCTGCCACACCTCAGAACTCGATGATTGCGCCAATGTGAAATACCTGAGCCGGATCGAGTTGAGCGAGCGCCGAGGGCGAGACACACGGCCCGCCGATGAGGCG
The DNA here is from genome assembly GCA_043784005.1 of Isosphaeraceae bacterium. Lineage (GTDB taxonomy): Bacteria > Planctomycetota > Planctomycetia > Isosphaerales > Isosphaeraceae > JAYUFP01. The sequence goes on along the minus strand of JAYVYS010000843.1, from coordinate 2,000 downwards.
TCGCACGAGGCGCTTCATTCGGCGGAAGTGCATGGCACGGATTGAGGGATTTCGGATGTTCTTTGCCGTGAAACTTGAGCTTATCTCCACCATCCCATCAATTCACCGAACTTGACGAGCAGGACCGTGACGGTCAGTGTTCCTGAGGAAAACGCGGCGACCAAGACCCCCGCGGCGGCGATTTCGCGGGCCATTTTGAGTCGCGGTTCTTCGGGATCGCCCACCGAGCGCGCGAGCGTATCAATGGCGCTATGGGACAATTCCGCGAGCAAGATCAGACTCCCCGAGATCGTGAGAAGGCACCACCCGAGCGGGTCGACACTGAGCATCGCCGCGGTAAGGGCGATCAGCGTGCCTCGATAGGCATGCGCGAAGAAGCTCGAATCGCCTCGGATCGCATGCTTCAAACCGCGAAGCCCGGCCGCGAATTTTTCCCGAGATCCCCGACGGTCGGCGCGCGGGGTCCAGGGGGTCATGGTTTCGAGTTCTTCAAGCCGGTGCGAGTCAAGGACGGGGACATCGTAGTAGTCGAGTGGACGACCGTGTCCGGCCAGATTGGTATTCATGTCAGAGGGGTCTCCGTCAAATCCGGTGATTCAAAGCCTGATTCCACCGTTCGGAAACATTCGGAATGATCCGACACGTGCCTCGTCCCCATTACTGAGTCGGGGCGAACCTGGGATCAAATTGACTCGATCCCGCACCGCCGCCGGAACCAAGGCTCATGTTCGGGCTAAGCCTTGGTGATATCATGACCGCGAACATGTAACTTTGTCGCTGCGGGTCGACCGTGAGGCCTAGCGACGTGATATAGTCCGGCCCGATCCTCGTCAGCGAGAACACCGCGGCGAGCAAAATGCCGTTGCCGAAGTCGTACATCGTGGTGTACGTCCCGTAATATTTCGGGCTGAGCCAGTAATTGGTGCTCAGGTTCAACGCCGAGGTCTTGATCGGCCCGGTATCGATCACCGTATAGCCGACGAAAACGCTTCCGCGCGGAGGCCGATTGATCGCGATCCCGGAGGTGATGACATTCAGGCCGAACGGGTTGTTATGTTTGTCGACGTTGGTCTTGTAGATTGGGTTACCCGTGAGCTTCCAGAATTCGAACCAACCGTACGAGAGGATGCTCGTCCGGTCTCCGAGAAACCACTGGTAGTTATACGTATTCTGACCAAACGCGGTGTTGAAGTTGTCGCGCGCCGCGTTCGGGAAATAGGTTGTGTCGAGGTCGAACGTCATGTAGTCGATGATCCGACGCTTGCCTTCGGCCCCACGTTTGGTTTGGAGCCTCTGATGGAGGCCGAGATGCAGGGTGTCGATCGAACCCTGAACATCCGTCGTCCCTGTGATGGGAGAAATCGCTCTGCGCAAGATCAGGAAGCGGGGGTCGTATTGTTGCGGCAACACGCCGCCTGCGTAATTCGTCAGTGCGAAGTAGCGCCGGGTGCTTTCGTAAGTGTTGTCGTCGAGGTCGTCTTGCACACCGATCCGATTCAACGTCCGATTCGCATAGGCGGCTCGGAAATCCGCTTCGAGATTGATTTTGTGGTTGATCCCGTGGACGTTGAGCATCTCGCTTTCAGCCGTGGGATAAGGCTTCGAGGCCATCATCGAAACGCGCGCACCCACACCCCCCCAGAGGCGGCCGACGGATTGTCCGTTGATCTGATTGGTCCATCCCACCGCCTGACCTTGCACGTAAGGCACGACCTTTAATACGTCGCCCACGTTCAATGGCATGTCGACTTCATGATTCGTGTAGCCGCGTCCGGACGACCAGACGCCGCTCGTGTTCGAGATCGGGTCGTAGGGCATGAATGCGAAGATGTTCCGATTGTTCACTTCGTTCGCGGTATGAACATTGGCATAGTCAACGCCGGTGTGCTGGAAATACGTCAGCCTGTCCGCGAGAAGTGAGTCGCCGATTCGATAATAATCGAGCTTCGGCAACCATTGGCTCTCGGTCTGCCAGGGCTGCAAGTTGGCCTCGGCCCAGA
>JAYVYS010000842.1:0-5479 GCA_043784005.1 Isosphaeraceae bacterium | reverse complement strand
ACGAACCCGACTGCGCGCAGCCGGAGAACACGAGAATGGTCGCCGCGATAATCCAGTAGGGTCGGCCGGTGGTCATTTTGGGACCTTGCCGATCTCGGCAATCTTGAGCGTACCGGGGAGGAGTTGAACCGGATCGAATGCCCCACCAACGGTTCGTGAGCCATCGATTCGCGCCAGACAACGTGCCTATCGGTATTCGGCGACGATTGATGTGAGCGCAAGTTCAATGCCAACCTGCCTCATGTGCGGCTTCCGAGGCTTTTGCGGCATAGTCGGCCGGTGGTCGGTCGTCGGGAAGGGGATTCCCGTTGTCGCCTGGCGTGGCGGGGCTCTTGTGGAGCCGGCTCCACGTCAGATAAAGGGTCATGGTGAGGCCGGTGGCCACCGAACCCACCAGGGCACTCGTCAAGATCAGGAGGCCCGCAGTGCTTTTAATGGACCCGAGGCCGAACGGGAAGTTAACCGTGACCTCCGCATTGTTGGCCCAGATGAACCAGAGCATCAAGCCAAGAACCGCCGCTAGCCCCACAAGCCTGCGGTAAATCCAAAAATTGCGAACGATCGATGGCCTGCGCCGTTTGTATGGGGAAGACATCGGGAACTCCCTCTCCGTATCACACGGCGAAACGGTTCATTCCTAAAAAGCGGTACGAGACGTGTAAACAACAGCCATTTCCGGGTGCGGAAACACGGTCCTTACCAGGAGAATAACATGCGAAGGTTGTCGAAGTTCTCTTTCGCCCATCCCGGCCAGAGCCAGGGCCAGGAAAGGAGCAATGCCAATGCCGCCATGCTCAAATAAGGGCCGAACGGAATTTCTCCCAGCGAAGAGATGCGCTTCCCTGTGAGTATCTTCGCCAGCCAGGCGATAACCTTGCCCAGAGAATGCGCGAGTCCGAAAAATGGAGCGATAAAGAATGTGAGAACGGCAACCTGCCATCCGAGAAATGCTCCGATCATCGCCATCAAGGTGACGTCGCCAAAGCCCATCGCCTCTTTCCTGAAGACGATCGAGCCGATGACCCGGACCGTCTGAGTAAGTCCCGCCCCGACGAAGAGGCCGAGGATGCCGACCCAGAGCCCTCCCAGGGCGGTGGAAGCGTGCGCCGGTTCGGGTCGGATATCCGGAAAGATCGCACCGACGCCAAGCCCCACGATCACACCCGTGACGGTGATCTGGTCGGGGATGATGAAGAGGTCATAATCGATAAACGTGGCGGTCACCAGCAGGGCGACAAAAATCAGGTCATACGTCAAGCCGACCGGGATCGCGATGGGGAGCGCCCCCCAAGGAATCGTCTTTGAGAAAACGATGTCGCAGAGATAAACCGCGACAAAAAGCATTCCCACCAGAAACTCGATCAAAGGATAGCGCGGAGAAATCCTCAACCCGCATTGCCGGCATTCTCCGCGAAGCGCGATCCAGCTAATGACGGGGATGTTGTCTTGAGCGGCGATCGCATTCATACAGCGGGGACAGTGCGAACCCGGCCAGACGACACTCTTTTCCCAGGGGATGCGATAGATGCAAACATTCAAGAAACTGCCGACGACCGTTCCAATCGTAAACAGCCCAAGGATCAGGATGGCGTGAACTTGCCAGTTCCAGGCGACGATCACAAGGGTGCTCCAAAATCGAGGACCGCGGTGGAAACGCGAGGAATGATCGCAAGGGCGACTTCGTCTGGGGAGCGACCCTCGGTCGAGATCTCGAAGTCTGACGCCGCGGTATATTGGGGAATTCTCGCTTCGAGAACCTTGGCGATTTCGTCGAGCGTGCCGAGCGCTGTCAAAGCGGGGCGTGCCGAGAGATCAGGCGGGTTCGTCGCGAGACGACGTCCGATCTCTTCGGTGCTCGCTGTCAGCCAGATGACCAGTCCGTAGCGCCGAAGCGCGCTCCTGTTGATTTCGCTGAGGACCGCGCCTCCGCCGGTGGCGATCACTTGGCCCGGCGTGGCGGTCAACTCGGCGATCGCCTGTTCCTCGCAATCTCGGAAATAGGGCTCGCCCCGTTCCTGGAAGATCGCGCGGACCGGTTGGCCGAACTTGGCTTCAAGGGCCGCGTCGGAATCGGCGAAGACCCGCCCCAGCCTCTCGGCGAGCAGACGCCCGACGGTCGATTTCCCGGTCCCTCGATAGCCGACAAGGACCAATCCTGAGCCTCTGGTGTCGAGATCGTTCATTCGCGGATCGGGCCGAGCTTACGACGAATCACGTCGCGCATCACGTCGAACGGGGCCTCTTGCCCGGTATAGAGCTTAAACTGCGCGGCCGCCTGATGAACGAACATATCGACCCCGCTAACCGTCGCGGCCCCGCGCTCTCTTGCGAGCTTCAAAAACATCGTGTTCTCGGGATGATACACGGTGTCGAACGCGACCATCCCGGTACGCTGGAACGCCGCGGGAGGGACCGGCGTATCATCAACATTCGGGTGCATGCCGACAGGTGTGCAATTCACGATGATATCCGAAAGTGTGCTGGCCCTTTGACCCCAGTTCACGGTCCGACAACCGACTTCCTCGGCCAATTGCGTGGCGCGCTCGTCGTGTCGATTGGTGATCGTGATGGTCGAGCCTCGACGCTGAAGGCCGAAGGCGATGGCCCTGGCGACGCCGCCGGCTCCCAGGATCAAGACCTGTTTGTCCAGCAACGGACTTGAGTCTTCGTCTTCGGTCCTGCCGCCGAGGGCGTCCTCAAGGGTATCCATCGCCGCGCGATAATCCGTATTGAAGCCGACCCAGTTCCCGTCCTGGAGCACCAGAGTATTGCACGAACTCGTCTTTTCGACCGCGCCATCCTTTGAAGTCAGAAGCGCGATCACTCCTTCCTTATGTGGAATCGTGACACTGTATCCCTTGATGCCGAGCGGTTCGAGCGCCCGCAACGACGCGGCAAGGCTCGACGCGGGGATGAGAAAGGGGACGAGAACCTTGTTCAAGCCAAGGTGACGAAACGCCGCGTTATGAATCGCGGGGCTGAGGCTATGTCCGATCGGGTCGCCGATCACGCCGAAGATCTCGGTCTCCGCGTTGATGTGTTCGTATCCGTAATCGCGCTTCAGGTCATGAAAAAGGGGCATTCCGGGTGCGAAAACACGCTCAGGGTTGAAACCGGCGTAGGTGAAGGGTGCGCCGAATTTTCGACCCAGGATGCGTGTGAAAAAGCCGACGTCTCCCATCGCGATCGGGATGGTGGGAACCGTGGCCTTCACGCCGAGTTCAAGGACCCGGAAAGCGTCGGCCACCGAATGGGCGAGGGTCGCGACCTTCACGACGTCGGCGTCCATTTCGTCGCATTGTTCGGCGACGTCCTGAATGTCGGCGGGGGTTCCTTTGAAGTTGTGAGAACTGACGATTCGCTTGGTTTTGCCGTAACGTCGGATCTTGGTGGCGATATCCATCTCCAGGTCGACATAATCGACCCCCAGAGCGATTGCCTCGCGGAGGATCGCCTGGCGCTTATCTTCGGGACCGCGCCAGAGGCCGCCATCGGCTCCCCGGCGAATCGTGAAGACGAGCGGAGTGTGGCGATGGGCGAGAATTCGCTTGAGTTCCGGTTCTCTGCGAAGGCAGTCGACCCGCAACTCGACCATGTCGACGCCGGCCTCGGCCGCGGCCTTCCATTCGTCAATCAGTGAGGAATGCCGCCCCCGCCCGATCGTCACGCAGATCATCGCCACCCTCCCGGCTTCAAACCCCTTCGCGAATTACCTCGACATGCTTGTCCGAAGATTTTACGACGCGAGGCCCGCTTGAAGATAGGGGGGAGACCACACACGAGCGTAGAGTCTCGGCGTCGCCTAGATCCTGCCGAACTGGCGTTCGAGTTCTGACTTGGTGAAAACCAGGGCCGTGGGTCGACCGTGCGGACAATGATGAGAATCCGCCACCAGATGCCGCCGCTCCACCAACGCCGCAACCTCTTCGGGTGTCAGCTTTTGACCCGCCTTCACGGCCGCCTTGCATGCGATCATGTGAAGCAGATCGGCAAGTAGGGCGTCGCGCGTCGGCGGAAGATCGCGCGACCGCAGATGTTCGGCGAGGTCTCGCAGCAGGCGGTCCGGATCGACACCCGAGAGCATGGCGGGTGTGCTCGCCACCAGCACCGTGTCTCCGCCGAACGGTTCGATGCTGATTCCAAGTTTTTCAAGGGTTTCTCGCTGTTCGATGACCGCTGCGGCCTCGGCGGCGCTGAGGTGGACAGGTTCGGGAATAAGCAGTTTTTGAGACTCGACCGCGCCGCGTTCAACACGATCTCGCAGCTCTTCGAACAAGATGCGCTCATGAAGCGCATGCTGGTCGATGACCATCATCCCTTCGTCGGTCTCCGCGATCAGGTAGCTATCGTGGACCTGGAGTGCGCGGAGCGGCCTCCGATCGACAGCTTTCGCCACGATCTCGGTCGGGAACGCAGTCGAACTGGCAGGAACTTCGGGAGCGGAATGGGGCGTTATCGGCTCGCCCGGTGTTTCCCCAATAGAAGGGCTGCTCAACGCGAATTCATCGAAGCTCGAGGCGTGACCCTTGGGAACGCTCGCGGCGAGTCGTTCCGACCAGTCGACCGTGGACCGGCCCCCGGCATAACCGGGCTCGGGATAGTTTTTAAATTGAGCCGCGGGGCTCGGCTTGAACCACGAGGCGACCTCTTGGCGAGAATCGGCCACCTCTGAAAGTTGAAACGCGCCGCCTGTTGTCGTGGGTTGAGGAACCTCGAACGGACGGGTTGAACCGGCGTTCTCCGTCGCCTGTAGCTTGGAGTGAAGATCGCTTGAGAGAAAGGTCTGCCGGACCGTGGAAAGGAGTTGGCTGTAGATGCGTTGGCTGTCTCGAAAACGGACCTCTACTTTCGTCGGGTGGACATTCACGTCCACCTCTTCGGGTGGAATATCGAGATGCAGAAACGCCACTGGCACGCGGCCGACCATGATCAACCCTCGATAGGCTTCCGAAAGCGCATGAGAGAGCGAGCGGTCGCGGACGTAACGGCCACCCACAAAGAGAAACTGGGCCTTATTGCTCGACCGGCTTTGCGATGGGTGGCCGACGTAGCCCCAGAGGTGGGTCGACTCGATCCGGCTCTCGATCCAGAGGAGCGACTCGGCGAGTTCCCTGCCGAAGAAAACAGCGACACGATCACGAATGCCCGTGACGGGCGGAAGGTCATGAAGCAGCTTGCCACCCGATCGAAACGTCATGTGAACCGTCGGATGGGCCAGCGCGATCCTGGAAAACATCTCTAGAACATGGCCTGCTTCGGTCGAGTCGGACTTTAAGAACGAGCGTCGGACCGGAATATTGTAGAAGAGGTTGCGAACCTCAATGACAGTTCCGACATTGCAGGATGCGGGCAAGATCGGACCTGTCGCGCCGCCGTCGATGGTGACTTCGCAGCCTTCCGAGTCATTGGCTTGTCGGGTCTGACAACGAACTCGGGAGATCTCGGCGATGGCCGCGAGGGCCTCACCTCGGAATCCGAG
>JAYVYS010000841.1:0-2771 GCA_043784005.1 Isosphaeraceae bacterium | reverse complement strand
CAGTTCTCCCGAGGTTGGATCGTTCGAGTTTGGAACAAACTCGGCGTTGTGACTTCCCTTGGGATTCGTCCCGAATGACCAGCGCGCGATCTTGGGGTCATCAATGTCGATCGATTTGATCCGATCCTTCGGGGAGAGCTTGGCGAGATTGATCCTGGCGTCGATCAGGCCGTCGGGCCCCACACCCGTCGCCAGGGAACTCAGGTCCACCTTTTCTTGACCGACCCACTTGGCGATGATGCCGTCGCCCGGCATTCGGAGGTTTGGGTTCGCTCGTCCACCGTCCAAGAAGGCCTCAGCCTCCGAGCCGTCAGAGAACGTGGCCGTGACTGCGAACCCACGGCCGGTCTCGACGCGAAGTGGTTCGAAAAAAAGATCGGCGGACGTCGCGCCGGGTTTACGGACGACCATCACGCCGAACTGATTCAGGTTGGTCGTTTTCCACTCATCGGCACCGTGTCCATTGATGCGGAGATTCGCGATCGCAAGATGAGGAGGAAGCCCGCCGATGGTAACATGGATGTCCTGAACGCCGTTCGGCTTGATCGCGTTGGTGGCCTCTCCGCAATAGTCGTGCTTGTCCTGCCCGTGCCAGCGCCCGGAGATTTGCCCCGCCGCTTGCACCCTGGTTTCGGCGAAACCCGACAGCAGGAAAACCGCGATGATGACGGTCGCACAGAGTTTGCGGAACATGAGGTCCTCCTTGAAACGGACGCAAAGCCATCCCGCGCTCACCAAAGGAATCGACGTACTTTGGCAAGGGATCCTCGACAAGCATAACATACAGTCGATCGGGCGAATTCTTAAAGCCACTCACGACGCAGGGGCGTCGCGCGCCCGGACGCCGCTTGCTTGAGGACATCATGGCCAAGGAACAGACTGAGCGATTCTTCGACGAACCCGAGGAGGTCCACGCGATTGACGCGGGTGCGCCTCTCGCGGAACGGATGCGGCCCAGGACGCTTGAAGAGTTTGTCGGCCAGACTCATCTTGTGGGCCAAGGGGCCTTGCTACACAGCCTGCTCGGGCGAAAGCGGCCCCTTCCTTCATTGATTCTTTGGGGAGGCCCCGGTACAGGCAAGACCTCGCTCGGGAGATTGCTCGCGGACCGCGCGGGGGCGGAGTTCGTGCCGCTCTCGGCCGTCTTTTCCGGGGTCAAGGAGGTCCGCGCGGCGATCGAGGAAGCCCGAAAAAACAGGAGGCGAGGCCTTCGCACGTTGCTCTTCATTGATGAGATCCACCGCTTCAACAAGGGGCAGCAAGACGCCCTCCTCCCCGCCGTCGAGGACGGCACCGTCACGCTCGTAGGCGCGACCACCGAGAACCCCTCGTTCGAGGTCAACGGAGCCCTGCTGTCTCGAACCCGAGTGCTCGTCCTGGAGGCACTTTCGGAGCCGGAACTGGTTTCGATCTTTGAGCGAGCCCTCAAAGACGCCGAGCGCGGCCTCGCCAGCTTGAACCCCAAGGCTTCCGCCACGGTTCTGGTTCATCTCGCCCGCGCATCGGGGGGCGACGCACGTGTGGGCCTGGCCGCGCTCGAAGCCGCTGTTGAAACGACTCCACCCGACGCGAGAGGCGTCCGCGTCCTTGCCGAATCGACCCTTACCGAAGCCCTTGGGCGTGCTCGGTTCGCATACGACAAAGGCGGCGAGGATCATTTCAACCTGGTCTCCGCCCTGATCAAATCGGTCCGCAACTCCGACGTTGACGCGGCGATCTATTGGCTCGCCCGATTGATCGAAGGGGGCGCAGATCCGATCTTCATCGTTCGGCGGCTCTGCATCCTCGCCTCGGAAGACATCGGCCTTGCCGACCCTCACGCCATGCTTCAAGCGGCGGCCGCCGCGCAGATTGTTCAGCTCATCGGCCTACCCGAGGGTCTCTTTCCACTTTCGCAAGCGACGATTTATCTCGCGAAGGCTCCCAAGTCGGATACCGTGAAACGCGCCTACGTCGCCGCGCTCGGTGATGCCGCCGCGACCGCCCGCGCGCCGGTCCCGCTTCACCTGAGAAATGCCGTGACCCCCTTGATGAAGCGCATCGGCTATGGCGAAGGATATCGCAACGCGCACGACGACCCGCATGCGTCGTCCGAAATGAAATGTCTGCCTCCTGAACTTGAAGGCAAACGCTATTACGAACCTTGACGCCTGAGGTAGCCAGGGAGGATGGCGAGCGACAATATCGCTATGATCATCACCAGAAACAAGGGCGACCAACCCGCCGCGGGAACAACCATGCCCGGGATGAAGACCTCCGTCTCACCGGCTTGTTTACCGGCCCGGTAAGAAACGCGGACCGGTCTCAGTGTGCCGTCAGGTATGTGTCGGTCGGTCCGATAGATCAGGGTGTAACTGGAACGCAGTCGCTCGGCGAGTTGCTCGTAGATCGCGCGAAGCTGATCGGCCTGCCTCACGGAGTAATACTGGCCTCGCGTTTCCCTGGCGAGCGTTTTCAAGGAATCGCTCTCGATCTCGTCCTCGGTGCCCAGCCCGAGGGTATGAATGGGAACGCCGAGGCGTCGTGCGGCGGCAATCACCGAATCCAGGTCGGCGGATTGGCTGAACGTGTCCTCTCCGTCCGTCATCGCCAGCACAGCGCGGCGGCCGGGTTCCCCTTTGATGAGTTCGAGCGCCTCGGTCACGGCGTCATAATACCGCGTCGCGCCGGACGCCGTCAGCCGATTCACACTCATCCCCACCTCGGCAAATTTATCAGTAAACGGCGCGATCAGTTGAACATCCGTGCCAAACGCGATCACGGCGACGCGC
>JAYVYS010000840.1:0-7330 GCA_043784005.1 Isosphaeraceae bacterium | reverse complement strand
AATCTTTGACCGTGATGTTGAAGTCGCGAGATGTCGCCAATCGGCGTGTCGCCGCTGAAGCCCTGGGTCGGATCGGAGACCCCTCGGCTGCGACCGCGTTGCTCGAAGCCGTCGCGACGGCTCCCGACCGCGTTTTCGAACATTCGCTGACATTCGCACTCATCGACATCAACAACCCGAAGGCCGTTCGCGACGTAGAGAAGAGCCTCACCTCTGATCGAATCCGATTAGCGGCGATTGTCTCGCTCGACCAGATGGAAGCGAGGATTCTGAACGTCGAGCAGGTTGCTTCGTGGCTAACTTCGACCAACACCCGAGGGCGTGAGGTGGCATCGTGGATCGCGGGTCGGCATCCTGAGTGGGCCGGAGATCTCGCCTCGTTCTTCCGGTCGCGGCTGGACCAGGCGAACCTTACCGAAGCCGATCGTGCGGAATTAGCCGGTCAGCTCACCAAGTTCGCCGGGTCGGGTCCAGTGAAAGACTTACTGGCGGAAACAGTCCGAAATGAGAAGGCTCCCCGCGAAATCCGTATTCTCGCGCTGCGAGTCATGGCTCAATCCGGTCTGAAATTTGCCCCGGAGGGCTGGGTCGAAGGGCTCAATGAATTGCTTGGCACAGAGAACGAATCGCTGCTCAGAGAAACCATTGCGACAGTTCGCGCGATGACGATTCCAACAGGCAAACCCGCCGACGAGATCACTGGTAAACTGCTTTCGGTAGCTCGGGCGGAGAGGTTGCTCGAAGACCTTCGACTCGACGCGATGGCCGCCGCTCCGTCGGGGTTGAAGGTGGTCGATGATAAACTCTTCGCGCTCCTCTTGAAGCAGATCGATGCGGAGGGAAGTGTCTCGCGACGGACCACCGCGGCAACCGTCATCTCCAAGGCGAAACTCGACGACCCCCAGTTGCTTAAACTTGCAGACGCGATCAAAACGGCCGGTCCGCTCGAAATCGACCGCCTTTTGACGGCCTTCGAGAAGACGAAAAACGACACGATCGGGCTCAGGCTTGTCGAATCGTTGCGTCAATCGTCGGCAATCGGGTCGTTGCGGGTCGATATGCTCAAGCCTCGACTTGACAAGTTTGGCGACGTGGTAAAAAGCCGCTCGGAGGCGCTTTACGCGACCTTGAATGTGGACGCCGCGAAGCAGAAGGCGCGTCTGGAAGAGCTTCTTCCTCAGCTCGGGGGGGGGGACATCCGCAGGGGTCAAGTGGTTTTCCATTCCTCAAAAGCGGCATGCATGACCTGTCACGCCGTGGGATATGTGGGAGGAGTGGTGGGTCCGGACCTGACCAGCATCGGTAAGATCCGCGCGGAGCGAGACATCCTCGAAGCGATCGTCTATCCCAGCCTGAGTCTGGTCCGAAGTTATGAACCACTCACCGTCGCCACCAAGTCCGGCAAGGTTGTGAACGGCCTGTTGAAGCGAGAATCGAGCGATGAACTCGTGCTTGTCACAGGGGTTAATCAAGAAGAGCACGTCGCTCGCGGGGATGTGGAAGAAATGCGCCCGGGGACCGTCTCGGTGATGCCCGCAGGACTCGACCAGCAGTTGACGCGGCAAGAACTCGCCGACTTGTTGGCCTTTCTGAAGTCCAGGAAATAATCACCGCCGTTAGATAATCAGGGACGAATTTCATGATCGACGCTGGAACGGAGTCGTCACACGGTTGGTTTGCGGCCATCGGTTTGAACCGGCCGGAACTGCGGGCCTGGGCGATGTACGATTGGGCCAACTCGGCGATGGTCACGACGATCATCGCCGCAATCTTCCCGATCTTCTTCGAAGAAACCGCCGTCTCCTCCGGCTTGTCTCGCGATAAAGCGGCGCAATACTTCGCGACCGCGAGCACGGTGGGGATGATCATCATCGCCATGCTTTCGCCGATTCTCGGAGCGCTCGCGGACGCCCGGCCGATCAAGAAAAAGATGCTGGGCTGGTTCCTTGGATTGGGCGTCGGATCGGTCGCCGCGATGTTCTTTATCCAGCAAGGTCAGTGGGTCTTCGCCGCGACCCTCTTCGTGCTGGCGAATATCGGAGCGAACGGCAGTTTCGTCTTTTATGACGCCCTTTTGCCGCATATCGCCGAACCCCATGAGGTCGACCGCGTATCGACGGCGGGATATGCGCTGGGATACCTCGGCGGTGGGATTTTGCTCGTCTTCAACGCGGCCTGGATCGTCCACCCGGAGTGGTTCGGCTTGCCGTCGGGAAAAGGTCTCACCTCGTCGCAAGCCACGCTTCCCGCGCGACTCGCTTTTGTCTCGGTCGCGGTCTGGTGGGTTTTCTTCTCGATACCGCTTTTTCTCAAAGTGCCGGAGCCATCATCGAAAGCAATCGGCATCGCAAAGCCGGCGATGCACCCGGTGTCCGAGGCGATCGCCCGTTTGAAAATTACGATTCGCGAGATTCGCGGGTTCCGACAAGGCTGCCTCATGCTGATCGCGTTTTTGATCTACAACGACGGCATCGGCACAATCTTCCGGATGGCGACGATCTACGGAAAATCGATCGGTATCAAGAGCGACGCGATGATCGCGGCACTCATTCTCGTTCAATTCGTCGGCATACCCTTCGCGTTCGCTTTCGGTGTGCTGGCGGGAAGGATCGGAGCCAAAACGTCGATACTCTTTGGACTCCTCGTCTATGTCGGGATTAGCGTACTTGGATATTTCATGACCAGCTCGACCCACTTTTTTATGCTGGCCATCCTCGTCGGTATGGTTCAAGGAGGGACACAAGCCCTCAGCCGCTCTCTGTTCGCGCGCCTGATCCCGCGCCACCGTTCGGGCGAATTCTTCGGGTTCTTCGCCGTGGTTGAGAAGTTCGCCGGGATTTTCGGGCCGATGCTCTTCGCCTTGAGTATTTACATCACGGGCACAACGCGATCGGCGATCCTCACGGTCATTCCGTTCTTCGTCGTCGGAGGCGCAATGCTCTTGATGGTTGACGTCGAGGAAGGTGAACGCATCGCACGCGCCGCGGAAGCGGAAGAATTGATTGGGTCTCATCGCGAGTCGGCTGCTGAGACGGGTGCGACTTCGAATTGATATTACTCTTAACAACCAGGATTGAGATACTTATACACGTCAGGCGTGAAAATAATTGTTAACTCCGTTTATCAAAAAAACGTTACATATCTGGTTCGGGCGGGTCGGGCTCGTAAGGGAGCCAAGGGTATGCGGCCAGACGCTGGTATTTTTTACCCATCGCGGTGTGGTAGACAGTCTTCGCTCGATAGACAAGAACGCGGTGGATCATCTCCTGTCGATACTCTTCCGGTAACCCTTTCGTACCCTCGATCCAGGTGTTCGTCCCTCCGATCCACGGGGGTTCGACTGGAACTTCCCTCATTCCAACGATCCGTTTGAGGGGAAGACACCATCTCAGGATGTTGCCGTTCGAGTCCAGTTCATAGTAATACTGCCCGTCGTAGAAACTCGTGCTCTCCGACAGATCCCAAATCTCCATCTCTTTCGCATGGTTTTCGACTTGCCGCCTGTACTCGTCCCGAAGCCGTACCAGTCTGTATACGTTCAAAGTTCCACCGATGGCGACCGCCACGACCGCTACCCCGAATAGCATTCTCCGCACCGTGAACCGCACGCGTGGGAGTTTCATGGCTTGGCCCTGGAAAATCTCTACTCAAGAACCCTGTCGGGCGATTCGCTCTGCGATGTATCGAAGGTCGCACGATCCGAGACCGTCACACGTTAACCGCCATGCACTCCGAATCGTCAACGCGGCTTGGTCCAGTGCCGGACGCTCACGATCCACGACGCGCCCATGTAGAACGCGGGATAGAACAATGACGCCACGGCCAACGAGTGATGCCTGGGGTCAACCGCCGAGGTCTGGAGGGCCTCTAGCGAGGGCATTCCCCAGAGCATCAATCCTAACATCACCGTCCAGCAGATCGACAGGACGTTGTCGAGTCGATTCAACAGTCCGGGTTGCGTCGGGTAAAGATATCGGCTCGGGACGAAGGTCATGATCGACAGCACAAGCACGGTCGCGAGCGCGGCTGGACCGGTGACATGCAGCGCGTAGAGGTAAAACGCGACGACGTTCCAGAGGGAGGGGAACCCGAGGAAAAAGCCGTCGTCCGTCTTGGCATCGCTCTGGCAAAACCCGTAGGCACTGGCCAGTAATGGAAAGACCAGGCACCATTCCGTCCCCTGCGGCAACAGGTGGGCGCGCCAGATCAAAAGGAGCGGGAGGGCGGTATAGGTCAGGAAGTCGGTGATGTCGTCGAGCTTGCGACCGTCGAATTTGGGCAAGACTTCCTTGATGCGAATGGCCCGCGCGAGCGTCCCGTCGGTGGCGTCGACAAAGGTCGCGATCGCCATCAAAACGAAACACCAGCGGAAGGCGTCAGGCCCGCCTTGATAGAGTAGAACGGCGATCCCCGACGCCAGAACCAGCCCGAGCGCTGTGTAGAGGTGGACACCCCAGGCGAGAGCCGTGACGACTGGCGTCGGCTTCTCCGTGCGAGGACGAGGCACCCTCGGCTCGGTGGTCCGAGGCTTCTTGGGTCGTTTCAAAAGCAGGGTCTTCTCAAGCATCGCGGTTCCAGGCAAAGGTGAGGAGGGTGAAGCAGGATGAAGGCCTTGTTTGTCAGACCCGGTGTTCTTCAAGAATACCGCCGCGATGACGACGGACAAAGAGGTCATAAAGCCAGCCGATCGCGAGCATGGCGGCCGTCGCCGGCAAGGCACCAAAGCGTCCGAGCGGGCCGTCGCCGTAAATCTCGGGACGGGGCCAACCGATATTCACAACCACCAGCATACCGAACCCGACGGCCGCCGCGCAGACGGTGGGTCCAAACACACCGAGACGAAAGCCTTTGTGTTCCTCGGGACTTTCTTCTGATGAGTCATCAGCCGCCGTTTGCGCTGAGGAACGCCAATACCAGAGAAGCGGAAACGTCACAAAGAGGTAAGCGAGGTTCGCCCAAACAACCGCGACCGAGGCCATATACTCGATGACCTGCGGCAAATCCAGATTGAGTAGCAGCAGGCCGATCGCCGCAGCACCGATCACGATCGCGGGAAGTGTCGGGGTTCTCGATCCCTTGTCGACACGGGCGAGCGCTTTTGAACAAGGCAAGAGGTTGTCGCGCGCCATCGAGAACATCAATCGGACCGCGGCGGCATGGACAGTCAACGTGCAAACAAAGATCGCGAACCCCATGACCGCGAGAAACGGAGTGCCGACCGCCGCGCCGAGCGCCTGAGTGATGATGTACGGGAGCCCGCCACTCCCGCGCCCGAGTTCCGGATCGTTGAGGTCTCCCGCGGCGCGGAGCGCGGTGAAAACCAAAAGACTTCCGGAAATTCCGACCGAGGCGAGAGCCAGCAAGATCGCCCTGGGTGCGCGCCGGCGAGGGTCGTCGGTTTCTTCCGCGAGCGAACCGGCCGTGTCGAAACCATAAAGCACAAAAGTCGCCATCAACGACGCCGCGAGTGCGGGTCCGAGATAGCCAAGGGTGTGGCCGATACCCTTGCCTTGGGTATCGAGAATCACCGAAGGCCCACGCTTCGCCACCGAGGCAAGCAAGAGAATCAAGAGCAGGACACCCAGAAGCTCAACAAAAACGCCGACATTGTTGATCCTCGCCAGTAAACGCACGCCGAACGAGTTGATCAAGGTTGTGATCGCGATCAATCCACACGCGAGCAAAACCGCATTTTTCGCGCTATCGGCACGATTCGCAGCGCTTCCGAGAAACTGAAACCCGGGGTGAAGCTGAGGGAGCACACTCTGTAACGCCATTGAGGTCGACGCGAGCGTGATCACGGAACCGGCGAGATAGACCCAACCGGCCATCCATCCGACCGAGGGTGAGCCGACGCGCTTGGACCACTGGTAGACCCCTCCCGAGAGGGGATAGCGCGAGGCCATTTCCGCGAAACAAAGGGCCACGAGGAACTGGCCGGCGAAAACTGCCGGCCAGGTCCAGAAAAAAGCCGGTCCGCCGGCCGCGAAGCCGAGGTGAAAGAGCTGCGACGACCCCGTGAGTACGGAGAGGTAAGAGAACCCTGCGGCGAACGCTGAGAACCCGCCGAGAGTGCGATCCAAGCGTTGTCTGTAACCAAAACCTGCGAGGTCCCGGATATCGTGTTCCAGCGTCGTTGGCGACACAGAGCCCCTCCGGCGTCTGACGGCGACATTCCTGATTCCCTAACAGCCCATCAGGACGGCCGACGCGCCTTGTAGATGCCCCACTTCATGTCTCCGGCTCGGCAAAAACCGTCCTTCATTGCCCAGCGCTCGATCAAATACTTGAGGTCGGATTCCGAAAACATCCCGACGAAGTCGTCGTGGTTCGTTTCGAGACGAGCGGCTTCCCGCTTCATGATGTCAATAAACTTACCCGTCGCGTCTTCGACTTCGACATCCACAAACCCGGCCCCTTCGAGAAACTTTCCATACGTCGCCGGGTCGACGAGGTGATATCCCGTTGACTTGACATATGCCTGGAATTCCGGAGAGCCGGCGCCGACACCCCGTGCGTAATCGGTGACGACGAGATAGCCGCCCGGAGCCAGCAGGTTAAGCAACGTCCTAAAAAGCACGGGCTTGTCGTGCAGGTGCATCAAGGCGTCGCGGCTCCACACCACGTCAAACGGTTCGGAAAACTTCTCTGTGAGAATATCCCCAATCACAAACTTGACCGTGTCGGGGGCATTCCACTCGGCGGCGCGTTCGTGGGCGAGCGCGACCATTTCGGGGGCGAGGTCGATCCCCGTCACATGGGCACCAAAGCGTTTGGCCAACTCCAGGGCCGCGCCCCCGATGCCGCTGCCGACGTCGAGAACCCGCAGCCCCGGCTTTAATGCGGAACCCAGCTTTTCAATCAGGTATTCCGTTGTGTCGGGACCGCCCGTGCTGATGTAACCGTGCCCGAAGATTTTCTCGTAGCGAAGGATACCCGTGCGGCTGTACTGACCGTTGTTGTCGTACTTTGACGAACCGGCGGCGGGTTCGGCCGCGCTCTGGGACGAACTCATAAGTGGTCCTTTGAATCAGAATGTGCGTTCGGAGGGATCGAGGCTCGTCCCCGATCGCTCTTCGGGAGACGTCACGGGTCGTCTTCCGCGCGGTCGGTCGGATGAGTGAGCGGCTAACGCCTCAAGTAGACGGCGTAAAGCGAAGATTGTAACCGGCTGACCTAAGCTCGTCCAAGTCCCATTACCTCGAAGCGAGCGCATGCGAGAAAATTAAGTTCTCCACGCGATTCGGGGGGTCGGGGCTTGCGTCCGGAGCGATGTTGATTATATCCTTCACTCCTTCCACCGTATGTGAAGAGTCGATGAATCATCCGC
>JAYVYS010000839.1:0-7198 GCA_043784005.1 Isosphaeraceae bacterium | reverse complement strand
GCCGGACCCGTCGGTTGATCGATTGTCAATCCTCGGTCATCGCTCATGAGTGTCTCGGCATCCGTTCTCGATCCACGCGGCTCATCCTTCGGGCTTTGTCAACGACGGCATCTGAAAGTCGGACGCGAACGTCAGCGAGACTTTCAAACCGTTCTCGGACCGGATCGTATTCGAGAGGTTGCGAATGGCCAGGGGATCGCCTTTGCGGCTATTCAGGACCTTGACCACCGAGTCGGACCAGTCATGGTCGATGACTTTGATCGTGACCGGGTCGTTGAGTTTCCACCTGATGGTGTGGGGAAAGGGATACTCCCAGATCGGCCTGTGCGTGTTGGGAACGACCGGCGAGGGACCGTAAGTCACGCCTCCGACTTCGAGGACGACGCCGAGGTCGGGAGCGCCGCCGGAAAGGTACTTACCGACGGATTCGTCGATGACTCCGCGGCGCAGCGTGACCCGGTAATCGCCAGGCCGGCTCACTTTTTCCCACCAGTCGAGATAGACGTTGGCGTCGTTGGCGTAGTGGCCGTCCTGATGGTCGTGGAGGTAGTCGCGCAGCCGATGGGCCACCTCACCGATGTCGTCGGGATGGGCCGAGAGGTGGTCGTAAGCGAGGCGGTAGGTGTAGGTGTCCCATTCGCGAAGAACGCGGTCCTTGGCCTCAGTCGCTTCACTGATGAAACGGCCGCCGGTCTGGTGGGCGCGGAGGTAGTCTTGAAACCGCTCGATCCGGGTCGCGAAATTGGTGGGATACTGCTTGGAGTATTGGCGGGCGCGGTCGATATCGCGGTCGTCGAGTGCCTTGACATATCCTTCCAGCTTCCGCTCGACCTCTGGCCGCCATTCGCTTTGCGGGTGTTCGGCCAGGAACTGCTGGGCGCGGTCGATGAGGTCGCGAAGCTCGGCGTTGGGCAAGGTTTCGGCCCGAAGCAGGTCGTCCACGTAGCGCCGATCCTGCCGCGAACGACGCGAGGCGGATTCACCTTTCAAGGTGTTCAAGAGGGCGAGCGCCTCAGACTTTTTAGGAGAGTCGGGAAAGTCTTTCAGGAATGTGCGGACGGCGGAGAGGGGCGTTTCGGGATCGTCTCCCGTGACGACGGCCTCGGCCTTCACGGCCTTCCACCGCTCGTCATGTTTGGCACGTAGGCGAGCGTCCTCAACCTTGCGGATTTCTGGAACAAGATGAGGTGCCTGGTCCTTCAATCCATCGAGTTTCTCGTCGATGTCGGAGGACGCGGTGCCGTTGGACACCTGGACCTCCGCCGCCTTCACGAGCCATACGGCCTGGCGCATTCGCGCGCGCTTGGCGCGACCCGGCCAGAAGAGAGTCATGGAAGGGTGCCATGCCAGGACATCCGACCATTTCTTCGCCACGGCGGGCGCGGGGTTGTCGGCCTCGGCTTCGAACGACGCGGCGCGCTGATATCCCCATGCGTCATAACCCGCGAGCACTCCGGCGGCGACGGCCGCGAAAGTGAACAGGCGCACAAGCGATTGCTTTCGGCGGTTACGTCGAAGGTCGGCCAGTCGCTTGCGGAACGTCGTGGCACGGTCCGAACGGGGATATCTGCGCTCGTAGGCGGCGACGCAACGGCTCAAGCGAGCCAAGTCGTGGGGAGCCAGGTCCCAGAGCCACTCAAGCTGTTCCTCATCGCTCGCTTCGAGCTGTTCGGCAAGCCAGCAAAGCGGCCCTTCGAGTCCCAAAGGTTGAAGTTGGGCGGGAGGCCGCCCGTCCTTAGCGCCTCGACCGTACGAGCTGACCGCGAAAATCGCTCCGCGAGGGGCGTGCCGGGCGAGGGCATGGCGGGTCATGCCGTAATGCTGCTCGACAAACCTCTCGACCCCGACTCCCGACGGATCATCAAGCGCCGCGGCCTCTGATGCGTGTGCTCTGGCGAGCACGCGGTCAAACTTCGTCAACAAGAGTGAGACGGGCCGTCCGGCGGTGCCGTCTTCGGAGCGATCGATGTAGCGTTCCAGAAGGTTTTCGACTTCTTGTTGACGCCGATAGCGCTCGGTCGCGTTGTTGGTGCCGTCGGGATCGAGGCAAAGCAGCACGGCGTCGCAGTCGGCGAAGAACGCCTGGATGGGTTCGTCGGTGCCCAGCGTGATGTGTTCACCCTGGTAATCCTTGACGATCAATTCAAATCGCGCCGGGCCGTGATAGAGCTTGAGCCGCAGCTCGGTCTCGGCGAGCGTGCCGGCGGGCGGTTCCCCCGACTCGATCTGGGCGATTTTTTCGGCGAGATATTCCGCGCTCGCCGCATCCCCCGCCGCGAGCCGGACGCCCGGAACCTGCCCGGTGGAGGCTTGACGATAAAACATGGCCAGGAGCGTCGTCTTGCCGACGTTTCGATGGCCGAACAGCGCGATCCGCTTGGCACCTGTGAGGCGCTCTTCCAGGTCATCGAGATGTGTCGAGCGGCTTTGGGCCATGACGCGACTCAACCTGGGGGAAAGGGATGGTCAGGGGTCAAGATTCCATTCGGAATCGGGCGAATTCGCGTCTTCCTCGGCGATCTGTTGAGCTTTGCGTCGCTTGTCCTCGAGCCAGCCAAGCGCGGGAGTTACATCCTTGAAATATTTGATCTTTGCGGACCTGAGAGCTTTCATCGGTTCCTCTCTTCCGAAATCTCGTGAATTGCGACTCACAAACAGTTTCAGCCCAAATAGAGGTGAATGGGCGTGTCGTAAGATCGCATTAAGGATGAGATTGTCTGTTGGATCCTCAACATAGGCTTGACTCAGTGTGTCAAAGATCACTCGATCGTCGATATTATTGAGGATCTCAGCATGTTCTGACAATCTTTCAATCGTGCCGTAGAGTCGAGATTCAATGTTGTTGACCAGATCAATGCTTTCGAGTCGAGCCCGTTGAAGGTTACCAACAAGAGATTGTGCTCGGACGGAAGTGAGGTCTCTTGCGGATTCTTCCGCGTGCTTCCGAAGTTCTTGGTGGAACTTCGCCCTCTGTTTTTTCTCGGAGTTCCAGACGGAGAAAGCTTCCATGATACAGATGCCGGGGATCACAATTTGGACGTCGGGGAAACCTTCAGAAAGTAAACGGTCCGCATCGGGGTCCTGTCCTTTAGCGATTCCCATGACAAGGTTGGTTTCAACATAAAGAATCGCTGGCAATCGGCACATCGCTTAGAGTCCCTCCTTCGAGTCTTTCCAGGAGTCCGATTTCGGCCAGACCCTTCGAACCAGGGGGCGAATCCGAGTCCCAATGATATGCGAGGTCATTGAGCCACGCCTCGACCAATGCTTTCAGGTAGTAGTCGAAAATCCGCTTATGTCCGTATTCTGGGTCATAGTGCCCCAGAATCTCTTTGGAATCCAATCTAAGAGACTTAACCTTCGAACCAGAATCATCCGGTCTTACAACACTGATTTCATTCAAACCTACAACCATCGCGTAGGGAATCGATGGGGTCGTCGCGCTCGCCATTTTCAGGATCTGGCTGATTGCGTTTTCGCTCAGAACCGAGGCTTTGACTTCCACGAGAAGGATATCTCGCCCCTCTTGGTCTTTCGCAATGATGTCGGCGGTCATCTGGCTTCCACCCTCAAAGATGAGACAGGCGTAGAGGCCTTCCGTTTTCCACACAGGACCCGCAAAGGCCACACCACCGGCCTTAACATCCATTTTACAGGCAGGCCCAGAATCACCAAAGACGCCCAGAAGACGACCAGGCCCGCGAGCCCCATTCCCAGGTAACGCACCACGGCGAAGTTCAGGCCGTAACGACCCAGGACTTCTGAAATCGCCGCCTCAACGCCTCTTGTCGCCCCGCCGCCGATCGCTCCCGCCAGTTGCACCCCCGCGCGACCGAATTCTCGGACCGCGTACTCGGTCGCCTTTCCGGCGTAGTCCACAAACTTGTCCGGGTTCGCGAGAAACGCCGCCAAGACCCCTGCCGCGACCAGTTTTTTCTTGTGCGGCAACACCGATTTCGTGAAAAACTCCCAACCTCCTCGGCCCGTTTTTCGGAGCACACCCAGGCTCTCGGGACCCTCCTTGACGATCACTTCCGCGACATCGTCACCAAAGACCCGAATGGCCGACATCCCCTCGGTGCCGAGGGCGCGGATCATGCCCTCGGCTTGTCCGGGGTAACGTCGCGCGAGGCGCTGGGCGGTCTCGCTCATCTCCACCACGAGCCGCTTCTCGGCGGGAGCGAGGGCGGAGAACGCACGAGCCGAATCCGGGTCATGCGGGACAAGCCGGGTGAATCGTTTTTGCAGCAAGGCCTCGGTCGCGGTCCCTTCGACCTTGCGCCCGGCACGGGCCAGATCGTCGGATCGCTTGGCGAGGATCTCCAGGCTATCGTCGGCTTCTCGGACGAAGAGTCGGCCCGTTCCTCGCACCGCGGTGCTCGCGCCGTCGCCGCCGCGCGCGACGATCTTGCCGCCCGCCTCCGCCTCACGGACGACCTCTTGCACCACCTCGTCCAGCCAGGTGAGCTTTCCCGCGCGGGCGGAAGTCGTTCCCAGCAGAACGAGGCCGACAGCGGTAAGTACACCCGCCAATGCCCGTCGATGGATGGGCAGACGTGACCAGAGTCGTTGGATTACTTCGGCAGTGGCTTTATCGTGCATCGCGTCAAGTCCTCGGCCTTCACGTCGTTGGCCCGACCCGTCCCGGCCAACCACGATCGCTTCCGATTCGATAGAGTTTTGGGGATAAGGCACTGGCAAAAACCGTCTGTCATGACGAGACAGGACCCTTCCGCGAGGGGAGATCGCCTCGGCGCGCCCCGTCTTATTTACGTTCGACCGGCCGACAGGTTACAACGGTTCCGACAATCCCTCCAGAAGTCTTCGTAGATTTCGATCGAGGATTGTTCGGGAAACCGTTGAGAGTGATCGCGATATCCTAGATGATTACGGCGGGATCAGTCGTAAAGCATCCCAGGCTAACAGATTCCACCCGGTGCGGACACGATGGTTCGCGAAAACATCCGATCCCACTCTCACCAAAATCAATTATATCCGGCAGTCCTTGAAGCTGCCGGAACGGATCAGGGGCCGAGTTCGAAATCTGTCTTGCCCTGTCCGACCAACCTGTCTGATCCGCAGAAGTCTTAAATCGGCCTACACGGACGCGGGCGACCGTTTCCCATGAATTCACCAAGTTCCGAGCCGCTTGATCTCGCGAGGGACCACGGGTAGCGTGGATCTCATCTCGGTTCGTTTCCATCATTGATGAGCGAGGCGGCTCTCACTTCGTACGGCCCTCATTTGAAATGTCGTATCCATCATGATCAACGTTCAATCACGCGGTATCGCATCGCTTGTGCTTGGCGTCGCATCCCTTATCGTGGCGCAGAGCGGCTCAGTGCGCGGTGACGAGCCCAAACCGCCGACATCTCGGGGTCCCAACGGCGCGGCCGCGCCGGCTGAGAACGTGGCGAAGGCCCTTGCGGAGGCCTGGCCGGATCGTCCCGAGTGGCTCGATATGTACACCGATATCCTCAGCGGTAGCCAGCTCGGACCGAACGATGGATGGTTCCGCCGCTCCGTCTCGCAGACCCGTTTCGACTGGAAAGCATCCCAGAAACGCTTCGACCGGAACGGCGATAACGTCATCTCTCGCGCCGAGTTTCGTGGGACCGACGCCGATTTCGAGCGACTCGATCGCGACCATAACACGATCGTCACACAAGCCGACTTTGATTTCTCGCCCCACGCACTCACCAACTCGTTTGGCTCGATGATGTTTCACAGCATGGATCGCGACGGCAACGGCAAGGTGACTCGTGAAGAAGTTGATGCGTTTTTCACAAAAAACGACAGCGGCGGCATGGACTTTCTGTCCTTGGCCGACACTCAGCAAGCCTTTGACGGCCCGCGTGCGGCTCGCCCCGCTCCAACAGGCGGAGATGCCGCCGCCCTCGCGCGGGCTGCGGCGGGCCCATCAAAAGAGACCTTGATCCGCGGCCTCTTTCGGCAGGAAATCGGGTCGCTTCAGCCCGGTCCGATGCTTGGCGACACGGTGACCGACTTCACGCTCAAGACCAACGACGCAGAGAAGGAGATCACCCTTTCAAAGCTGATGGGGTCCAAGCCGGTCGTGCTCGTCTTCGGCAACTTCACGTGCGGGCCGTTCCGGATGCAGGCCGGTAATATCGAGAAACTCTACCGGCGCTACTCGGATCGGGCGAACTTCGTGATGGTCTACGTCCGCGAGGCCCACCCCATCGACGGCTGGCAAATGGAAAGCAACGACACCGTGGGGGTCCACCTGGCTCAGCCGAAAACCTATGAGGAGCGAGTCTCTGTGGCACAGACCTGCGGCGAGCGCCTGGCCCTGGGATTGCCGATGCTTGTCGATACGATGGACGACTCCGTAGGCGCGCGCTACAGCGGGATGCCGAGCCGCCTTTACCTCATCGACACTGTCGGCAAGGTCGCCTACAAGAGCGCTCGAGGTCCGTTCGGCTTCAAGCCCGCCGAGCTTGAGCATTCCTTACTGTTGATGCTTCAGCAGGACTCGAAGACTCTCACTGAGAGGTAGCGCGCCAAAGACCTTGATCACGGTCCTTTCGATTGACCCGGAGGCGGATATCCGCGTGAGGCGTCGTCGAGAACGAGCACCCAGTCGGCCAACTCTCCTTGGTCGGGCGAGCGGAATTCGCGCTCCCCTTGATTGGAAAACTTGCCGATCATTGAGGCCTTGCCGTCGCGAGGATTGAACCACCAGGCCGTCACTTCCGGCCCCTGGATCTTGTCCATATGGACCTTGAACGGGCGTCCGATGGGGACATAGATCATGGCATACGTGCCACTTTCATCCCGCGTGGCGACGAATCGATAGCGGCCCGCGCCGGGGACCGAGGTTGCAACCCGGTCGGTCACCAGGATCGAATCATCGGGAATGCGGGTCAGGATCGGGCGTGACTCGATCAATCGTCGACCGTGCCGCATCTGACCCGCCCCCGGCTGATCGAGGGCCAGTTTCCAGGGAAGGAGCGGATCATTGATCGCAACGCGGCCAGGTTCCCACATCTGCCAGATCGAATGATGACCGTAGGTGTGCCCGCACGCGCCTGAGAAGAGGTCCCAGTAGAGCGCACGGCGGACGTCGGCGGCGATCGAATGCCCAAAGGCTTTCGCGTTGAACGAGATGGGATGGTCTTCGTAAACCGGTTCGCCATCGACGAGCGGCTTGGCGGGCTTGCGGTCGTAGTCAGCG
>JAYVYS010000838.1:0-8331 GCA_043784005.1 Isosphaeraceae bacterium | reverse complement strand
AAGTTCATAAATACCCATGCGCCCCTTGTAACCGGTGTTATTGCACTTGTCGCAACCCTTGCCGTAGAAAAACGGCTTGCCGACGGCGGTCTCGGGGGTGAATCCCAACTCCATCAGGACCTCGGCGCTCGGCATGAATTCGGTCCTGCAGAAATTACAGATCTTGCGAACAAGCCGCTGAGCGAGAACGGCCTCGACCGTGGCGGTGATAAGGAACGTGGGCAAACCCATGTCCCGTAATCGTGTGATCGCCGAGGGGGCGTCGTTGGTGTGCAGCGTCGTGAAGACGACGTGGCCGGTCAACGACGCCTGGATCGAAATTTCCGCCGTTTCCAGGTCGCGGGTCTCACCGATCAGGATCTTGTCAGGGTCTTGCCGAAGGATCGCCCGGAGGCAGGTGCCGAAAGTCACGCCGATGTCGGGATTGATCGGGACCTGGATCAGACCGTCGATCTCGTACTCGACGGGCTCCTCGGTGGTGATGATCTTGTCTTCGATATGATTCAATTCGTTGAGCGTCGCGTACAACGTCGTGGTCTTTCCCGACGACGTCGGCCCGGTGACGAGGATAATACCGTTGGGCTTCTTGATGATCTCGCGCCAAGTGATCAAGGTGTCGGCAGGCATCCCGATCTTGTTAAGGTCGAGTTGGACGACGGTTCGATCAAGAATTCGAAGGACGACGCTCTCGCCGAACAATGTCGGCAATGTTGAGACGCGGATGTCGACGTTATTGTTCCCGATCGCGAGCTGAATTCGTCCGTCTTGCGGGAGCCTGCGCTCCGCGATGTCGAGATTCGACATGACCTTGATACGGCTCGAAATCGCGGCTGCGAGGTGACGCGGGGGCGGGACGAGCTCGTAGAGCACTCCGTCCACGCGGTAACGCATCTTGTACTCTTCCTCGAACGGCTCGAAGTGGATGTCCGAAGCTTTATCGCGGATCGCCAGCAGCAAAACCATGTTGATCAGCTTGCGAACCGGCGCGGCCTCGGCCATTTCTTCGATGGCTTCAAGATCGATCGTATTCTGGTTGCGATTGACAAACGCCGAAAGCCCTTTATCCTGCTCAATCTGCCTGACGACATCCTGAATCGATTCCTGATGACCGGCGTAGATCCGTTCGATCGTGCTCATCACCTCGGATTCAGCCGCGATCACCCCTTTGATGTCGACGCCTAGAAACATCCTCAAACTATCGAGTGTGGATGGATTTTGCGGTTCGGCGAGAGCGACTGTGACGCTCTTGTCCTTTTTGTTTTGAGAAATCGGCACAACTTTGTAGGCCGTCGCCATCGTCTCATTAATAAGATCGGTCAACTCTGAGGGAATCGTCGTGTTCTCAAGCTTCATGACTTTCATGCCGAGCTGCTCGCCGAGCGCCTTGAGGACTTGATCCTCACGCGTCAGACCGAGCCGGATGGCGACCTTCCCGAGAAGCTCGCTCTCTGAGCGTTTCTGCTCCTCGAGAATTTTCCAAAGTCCCTCCTCGTCGAGGTAACCCATGTCAACGAGGATCGTGCCGAGTCGGCGCGCCATAGCCACTCCACCCCAGTCCGGGCCGAGACCCCGGCGAGGGGGTCTCCAGTGCGGAATCCTAGAAACCGTCTTGTTTCACACCAAATAACACGGGGTCACGTCCGCATGAGACAAGACCGCGTCGCAAGGAATCGATTGGCAATGTGATCTGTGATCGGAAAGGTCTCAAACGATCTGACCGACGGCGGCTCCGACCCCCTGTCGCAAGCCAGCCGCCTAATTGTTCCAATATCGGGACAGAGGATCGTCCCAAAGGCATCACGGACACAATCAACTTGCCCCTGAATTTACGATCAAAACGTGTCAACGTGACTCACGCCGACAAGGATCTCATTCTTCTTCCGCTTCCTCGCCGTCGTCGAAGATACCTTTCTTGGCATTATCGATTCGTTCCCGAAGGTCGTTTGGTTTCCGGGACTTGAACATGACCTCTTCCTCTTCGACCAGTCCCTGCCTCCAGAGGTTGAAGAGGCTATCGTCCAGAAGAATCATGCCGTGTTTGCGACCGGTCTGAATCGACGAGTCGATACGGTAAGTCTTGTTTTCGCGAATCAGGTTCGAGATCGCGGGCGTGACCACAAGCATCTCGTAGGCCGCGATCAGCCCCTTGGGCTTCTTGGGCAGAAGGGCCTGGGCGAGAATCCCGATGATCGCCACGGAAAGCTGGGTCCGAATCTGATCCTGCTGCTCCTGCGGAAAGACGTCAATGATCCGGTTGACGGTGCCTTCCGCAGAGTTCGTGTGCAGAGTACCAAACACGATGTGGCCGGTCTCGGCCGCGGTGATCGCCGCGGAGATCGTCGCGAGGTCTCGCATTTCGCCGACGAGGATGATGTCCGGGTCCATACGCAAGGCCCGGCGAATCGCCTCGGGAAAGTCGGGAACGTCGATTCCGATCTCGCGCTGATTCACCAACGACTTTTCGTGTTTATGGAAATACTCGATCGGGTCCTCGATCGTGATGATATGGCGGTCCATATTGTGGTTGAGCCAATTGATCATGGACGCCAGGCTCGTCGTCTTTCCCGAGCCTGTGGGTCCGGTCACCAGGATCAAACCACGGGGACGCTTGATCAGTTCTCCGATGATCGCAGGCAGACCAAGCTGCTCAAAGGTCAAAAACTCGTTCGGGATGCGCCGCAGAACCATTCCGATGTTGCCGCGTTGTTTGAAAACGGCGACACGAAACCGGGCCATATCACCGAAAGCGAACCCGAAGTCACATCCTCCTACTTCCTGAAGCTCTTGCTGGCAGCGCTCCGGAGTGATGCTCTTCATTAATGACGAGGTGTCAGACGATTCCAACACCTTGGTGGCAAGTGGACGCATGTGACCATGGAGGCGGAGCATCGGAGGGCTCCCCACAGTCAAGTGAAGGTCGCTCGCCCGTTGCGTGACAACGGTCTGCAACAGTTTGTCGATCAGCAGTGTTCCCATGGCCTGGTCGTTCCTCCCGCAGAGACTCCGTGGCGTCCGCCCTCGTCATTGAGGGTCGTCAATGCCCTCCCCCACGATCTGGGGAGGCTTGACTTCGTCTCACTATCCAGGTGTCAAACATTACGGAGCCGGAAGTATAGGAGTTACGGCCAGGGCCAAACATCCTTCCACCCGGTGCATTATTCGGGGATCAAGCCCGCCTCTTCAAGCGGCGGGCCTTGTCCCAGTGTCCGATTTCGAGGAGGCGTCACGCCGAAACAGCGCGGTCCGAGCCTCGTCTGGAAGCGATGTCCCGCTTCGTTGACAGTCGACCGCCCCCCCGACTCATCACGTTTTTGGAGACCCTTGGACACTCCGACATCACTTCGCGGCCTCGACTGGTGGTGGCGTGCTCACAACGTCGTGCTGAGTGATGCGCATGATCTCGTCGATGGTCGTCAGCCCCTTCATGGCCTTGATCATTCCGTCCTCGAAGAGCGTGCGCATCCCCTGTTTCCGGGCGACTTTACGGAGAACCTGTGTGGACTCTCCCTTGAACGTCAGCTCGCGAATCGTATTGGTCATGGTCATCAATTCGTAGATACCCATGCGCCCTTTGTAGCCCGTCTTGTTGCAGTTGGCACAGCCCTTCCCCTTCATGAAATTCGCCTTCTTGGCGATCTCCGGTCGGAGCCCCAGACCGGCCAGAATATGAGCGGGCGGCTCGATGCGCTGACGACATTTCACGCAAACTTTACGTACCAACCTTTGAGCCATGATCGCCATCACCGAACTGGCGACAAGGAAGGGTTGAATACCGATATCGACCAGTCTTGTTACAGCACTAGGCGCATCGTTCGTATGCAGTGTACTGAAAACTAAGTGTCCTGTCAGAGATGCCTGAATTGCCGTCTCCGCCGTCTCTTTGTCGCGAATCTCACCGACAAGCAGGATGTTCGGGTTTTGACGAAGCATGGCTCGAATGATGCGTGCGAAGGTCATTCCGATCTTGGCCTTAACCTCACATTGATTGACCCCGGGCAAGTAATACTCGACAGGGTCTTCCGCGGTGATGATCTTCACGTCGGGACGGTTGAGTTCGTTGAGCGCTGCGTAGAGGGTCGTGGTCTTGCCCGACCCGGTAGGACCAGTGACAAGCAAGATCCCGTTGGGCCGTTTGATCATGACCGAGAAGCGCTTCCAGTCTTCTTCACCGAATCCAAGATCGCGGAGCCCCACCTTGATATTATCGCGATCAAGAATTCGCATCACGACTGACTGACCATGCGAGGTTGGGAGCACGCTGACACGCAAGTCGATGTCTTTGCCCGCGACGAAGATTTTGATCCGTCCGTCTTGAGGACGGCGTTTTTCGGCGATGTCAATGAACCCCATGATCTTGATACGGCTGACGATCGATCCGAGAAGTCGTCGAGGTGCGCTGTCACGTTCCATAAGAACGCCGTCGATTCGGTAACGAATCCGGACACGGTCGGCGAAGGGCTCGATATGAATGTCAGACGCGCGGGTAGTGACGGCCTCTTGGATGATGAGATGCACCAACTTGATGACCGGTGCATCGCCTTCTTCCAAGGTGTTCGATCCGCTTCCCGTGCGTCCACCGCCGCCATCGTCGGCGAAATCGATCTGGGTGTCGGTGAATTCTTGAAGCATGGAGTCGACGGACTCGGTCTCGCTCGTTGTCCCACCGTAATACTTATTGATGGCCTCGACGATCGATTCTTTGGGAGCGAGCGCGACCTCGATCTCGCGATTCAGGACGAATCGCAGTTTGTCGCAGGTTTCGAAATCCATGGGGTCATGCATGATAACCCGGATCGTGCCGCCTTCTTGGGAGAGGGGCATGACCACGTTTTCGCGCGCCAGAGACTCGGGGACGAGTTCGATGACTGACGGTGGAATTTCGATTTCACGGAGTTCGACAAACGGCATGCCGTGCTGTTCGGCCTTGGCCTTCATGATGTCGTCGGGATCGGCATAGCCTAGCTTTGCGAGTGCCTCTTCGAGGGTGACGTTCCCCATACGCTGGGCTTCTTTAAGTTGGTCAGGGCCGATGACCCCCCGTTTTATGAGGATTTCCGTCCAGTCACGGTTCTGCTTCGCCATGGGGATGCGACTCCAAAGGGTCGAAACGACGGATCTACCCGCCCAACCGGCAATCTCCGGTGGGACCCGCTGGTCAGCGAGAAGGCTCGATCCGGCAATGGTTTGAAAGCGTAAACGGGGAAAAAGCGATCTGCAAGCGATTCAAACCGCGTGTGAAAAAGTCGGCTTTAGGATAGCGATGACGGATGACGGGGATCATCGAATCGATAAAGTTAACGCTACCACAGCCCAACCAGTGCGGCAAGTAACGGCAAGCCAAGCGCGGAAGGATTGGGAGGATGGGGGGTGACCTTCAGGTGTTTAGCGGCGAATCCCGATGCGTGAAAGGATTTGTTCCGCAGAGATATTGTCCACCGAATGGATCGTATCGATTTGGCTTTCCGTTGCTCACAAGCCCTGTCCTTATGTTGAACCGTCTGGCGCTTGGTGCCAATCCTTTGAAAACGTGGTCTCAAAGCATCAAGCCGACCCGACGTAGGTGGGTCAATGAAAAGTCGGCCGGCGAGAGGAACGATGTCCTCCGCACCGACCGACTTAAGTTCTCTGCGCATCGCCGCGAAATCGAGGGGGTTAAACTTTATCGGTCGCGACTGATCGTCTTGCCGTCCGCCAGGGCCGCCTGAGCGGCGGCCAGCCGCGCGATGGGGACGCGGAACGGGGAACAAGAGACATAATCCATCCCGACCTTGTGGCAGAAGACGACGCTATCCGGGTCGCCCCCGTGCTCACCGCAGATCCCGACCTTGAGATGCTCGCCAGTCTTCTCCAAACGCGCCTTCCGGCCCTTTGCGACACCCATCTCGATGAGCTGACCGACGCCGCTCATGTCAATTGTCTGAAAGGGATCGATCGGGAGAATCTTGGAGTCGATATAGGAACCCATGAACGACGTGATATCGTCTCGGCTGAACCCGAAAGTCATCTGGGTAAGGTCGTTGGTACCGAAGGAGAAGAACTCGGCCTCCTCGGCGATACGGTCCGCAGTCAAGGCGGCGCGGGGAACCTCGATCATCGTGCCGATGAGATATTCGACCTTGGTTCCGTGTTTCTGGAAGACTTCGTCGATGACGGCGATGGCTCGCTTCTTGAGATACGTCAATTCCTCGACGACCCCAACCAAAGGAATCATGATCTCAGGAAAGACTTCGATGCCTTTCTTCTTGACCTCAATGGCGGCTTCAATGATCGCGCGGACCTGCATATCGGCAATTTCGGGATACTTGATCGCGAGCCGGCAGCCGCGAAGACCGAGCATCGGATTCATTTCGTGGAGCTGTTCGACCCGACGGCGGACCTTTTCGACAGGAATGCCAAGCTGCTTGGCCACCTCACTTTGCCCGGCGTCGTCGTGGGGAAGGAACTCGTGGAGCGGGGGATCGAGAAGGCGGATGGTGACGGGGAGGCCGGCCATCGCCGTGAAAATGCCTACGAAGTCTTCCCTCTGGTAAGGCTCGAGTGCCGCAAGGGCGGCTTTGCGGCCCTCAAGATCGTCGGCGAGGATCATCTTTCGCATGTCGACGATGCGCTGGCCTTCGAAGAACATATGCTCGGTGCGGCAGAGACCGATCCCCTCAGCGCCGAATTCACGGGCCTTGACGGCGTCCTTGGGAGCGTCGGCGTTGGTTCGAACTTTGAGCTTGCGGACCTTATCGGCCCAGGTCATCAGTTCGGCGAATTCGCCCGAGATGGTCGGGTCAACCGTCGGCACCTTACCGACCATGACGTCGCCGGTCGTCCCATCAATGGTGAGAAAGTCCCCAGCTCTAAGGACCGTGTCACCAATCTTGATTTGACCGGCTTTCTCGTCGATGTGAAGTGCGTCACAGCCGACAACGCAGGGCTTGCCCCAACCTCGGGCGACGACCGCCGCGTGACTCGCTTTGCCACCGGTCGCGGTCAGAATTCCCTTGGCCAGGTGCATGCCCGCGACATCTTCCGGGCTGGTTTCCTTGCGGACCAGCATGATCGAGTCGCCAGGATGTTTCTCGGCGTGCTCGACGGCGGCTTCGGCGGTGAGGACGATCTTTCCCGAGGCCGCACCGGGGCTTGCGGCGATTCCGCGCGCGATCGGGTTCTTCTTGGCCTTGGGGTCAAGTTGCGGGAGGAGAAGGTGATTGAGACTGTCGGGGCTCACCCGATTGATGGCGGTCGTTTCATCGATCAGTCCTTCCTTGACCATTTCCACAGCGATCCGAACAGCGGCGCTCCCGGTCCGTTTCCCCGTACGGGTCTGGAGCATGTAGAGGGTGCCATCCTGTACCGTGAACTCGATATCCTGCATTTCCTTGTAATGCGATTCGAGCTTGGCACGGATCTCCATCAGTTGCTTATAGACAACGGGCATCTCTTCGTTGAGTTGGCTGATGGGTTCCGGGGTTCGGATGCCCGCGACGACGTCTTCTCCTTGGGCATTGATCAGATAATCGCCGTAGAATTCATCTTCCCCGGTGTTTGGGTCGCGAGTGAACGCCACGCCAGTGCCTGAACCGACTCCCATGTTTCCGAAGACCATCGCTTGAACGTTGACGGCGGTCCCCTTCAAGCCCGTAATCCGCTCGATCCGGCGGTATTGCACAGCCTTATTGCCCATCCAGCTATTGAAGACAGCCATGATGGCCTTCCAAAGTTGCTCCTTGGGATCCTGGGGGAAAGGCTCGCCGACATGCTTCTCATAAACCGCCTTGTAGCGTTTGACAAGCGCTTTGAGGTCGTCAGCCGATAGGTCGGTGTCGAGTTTGACTCCCTTTTCCTGCTTCAAGCCGGCGAGCTCGTGCTCGAAATGTTCGTGGTCGACGCCCATGGCGGTCGAGCCGAACATGTCGATAAGACGTCGGTAGCCGTCGTAGGCGAATCGAACGTTACCCGTCTTCGCCGCGAGCCCTTCGACCGAGGCGTCGCTGAGACCGAGGTTGAGGATCGTGTTCATCATTCCGGGCATCGAGAGCGCGGCCCCCGAGCGAACGGACACGAGTAGGGGATCGATCGGGTCGCCAAACTTCTTGCCGACCTGGGACTCAACCGTCTTGAGGGCTTCTTCGACCTGAGGGCGTGTCGCATCGGGAAGTTTCCGACCCGCCTCGTAATAGTCGGCGCAAACTTCAGTCGTGATGGTGAAGCCTGGAGGAACTGGTATACCGATGCTGCTCATCTCGGCGAGATTGGCTCCTTTGCCACCGAGCAGGTTTTTCATGTCGGCCTTGCCGTCGGCCTTGCCATTACCGAATGAGTAGACGTATTTCAGCTTGTCGG
>JAYVYS010000837.1:0-2250 GCA_043784005.1 Isosphaeraceae bacterium | reverse complement strand
CTCGACGAAACGCTCGTGGTGTGGGGAGGAGAATTCGGTCGGACCCCCATGGGGGAAGTCCGTGAATATGTCGGGCGGAACCATCATGTCGATGCGTTCACGATGTGGATGGCGGGTGGTGGAACGAAGCCGGGCTTGATTTACGGTGCGACCGACGATTTCGGTTTCCAACCGGTCGAAGGCCGGGTCAATGTCCACGACCTTCAGGCCACGATGCTCCATCTTCTGGGACTCGACCACAAGAGACTTACGTATCGCTCGCAGGGGCGGGATTTTCGCCTCACCGACGTCGAAGGAACCGTTGTGGCCGACCTGCTGGCATGAACATGGCGTTTCCCTCGAAGATCCTCTGAATCAAGGAAACTTTACGTGGAATACGATCGACGCAAGTTTTTTGGGCAGGCTGGTATCGCGGGCGCGGCGATAGCGACGGGGCTTGCCGCCGCGGCGGTTGGACAGGTCGTCCGGAAAGAGCCGGAGAACGCGGCACGGGCGGACTCAGAGCATCGTCACCGTTCCATCGGTGTTTCAACGTATTCGTTCTGGCAATTCCGTGGCGAAAAGCTCGACATCTCCGCCTGTATCGACAAGGCCGCGGCCATGGGATTCGACGGCGTCGAGATTCTTCACGTCCAGATGCGGGACGAGTCGAATGGGGCGCTCCAGAAGATCAAGCGACAAGCTCATTCGCTGGGCCTTGCGTTGATGGGCCTTTCGACACATCAGGGTTTCGTCAGTTCTGATCAGGATCTACGTCGGACGAACGTTCAGAAGACGCTCTACCAGATCGACCTCGCGTACCGGCTGGGCATTCCCACGATGCGGATCAACACGGGGCGCTGGGGGACGATCAAGTCCTTTGACGACTTCATGGCCAAGAAAGGCATCGAGCCGGCGACAGAGGGTTACACCGACGAGCAGGCGTTCGGGTGGGTGATCGAGTCCATCGAAAAGCTTCTTCCTCGGGCCGAGGAGTGCGGCGTGGTGCTTGGTCTGGAAAACCACTGGGGCTTGGGACGGACCGCTCAAGGTGTTTTGCGGATTGTCGAGTCGATCAAGTCTCCCTGGCTTCAGATGACCCTCGATACGGGCAACTTTCTGGAGCACTCCTACGAGCAGATGGAAGCGATGGCGTCGAGCAAGGTGCCCCTCGCGCTTGTGCAGGCGAAAACTTATTTCGGCGGCGGCCGTTGGTACGCGCTTGATCTGGATTACGCCAAGATCGCTGGGCTTTTGACCAGTCATGGCTACAAAGGCTGGATCTCGCTCGAATTCGAGGGCAACGATGACGCCGAGATTGGGGTCCCGAAAAGCCTGGCGCTTCTGAGAAAGCATTTCGCATAACCGAGCGACGTGTACATATTCTAGCGCGGCGAATCCGCGCGACTCAGCAACAAGTTCGGACGTATTAAAAGCGGCATCACGTCTTCCATTAACCGACGCAGGCTATCACGCACCAGTTCATGCGACAAACCCGCCCACCGCACCTCGACATTGGCCACGTCGAAAGGAATTTGCTCATATAACTCGATGAGTTGGCGCGCGACGGTTTCGGGACCGCCGACGATAAAATTGATCGGGTGCGCGCACAAGTCTCGCACACTCGCCGGCTCGGGCGTTTCAGCGGGGATTTTGCCCTCGTGCCGGAAGCGTCGCCAGAGAGTGCGGAGCGCGGGTTCCGCGCGATCAGAGGCGGTCGCATCGTCGAGACCGACGAAGACTGGGCGGTTGACGGCGATCTGTGCCGCACCGCCTGATTCGTGGTAGGCATCGCGATATCGCCGATATTGCTCCGGCGTCCGCAGGTGCGAAAAAAGAATGTTGAAGCCCAATCGTCCGGCGATTTGCGCGGAGCCGACACTGTTCACAGCCACCCAGCAACGCCCCGGTAAGTCTTTGGAGGGAACAGGAAGGATTCGTGTCGGCGGAATCGCGTAGTAACGCGGTCGCGGCCCCGACCACTCTCCTCTCCACACGGCGAGAATCACACGGAGCGCTTCCTCGAATCGCGCGTGCCGCTCGGTCTCGTCGCTCACGGAGAGCCCGAACAGGGCAAATTCCTCGGGAGTGCTGCCGCTACCGAACCCGATCGCGAGCCTCCCGCCGGACAGAGTGTCGGCAACGGCCACTTGCTCGGCAACCTCTAGCGGGTGGCGGAGATTCAAGCAGATCACCGCCGTGCCGGGCTCGATCCGCCGGGTCTGGCTGGCAATGTGAAGTGCGTAGAGAAGTGGTGTGGGCAGGTGTCCG
>JAYVYS010000836.1:0-6414 GCA_043784005.1 Isosphaeraceae bacterium | reverse complement strand
TCTTTGAGGAAGTTTTCAAGAACGCCGCGAATAATCGCGCCTTTCGGCATCCACAAGATCAGGCCCGAGCCGACGAGTTGGGAAATGGTGAAGAGCCCGAGGTCGCGGCCGATCTTGCGATGGTCGCGTTTCTTGGCTTCCTCGATCTGGGCGAGAAAGGCGTCGAGATCCTTTTTCTCGAAGAACGCGGTTCCATAAACCCGCTGGAGCATGGGCGCATTGGTCTGGCCTTTCCAGTAGGCTCCGGCAATCGACAATAACTTGAACGCGCCCACTTTACCGGCATGAGGGATGTGAGGACCCCGGCAGAGGTCGACAAATTCCCCTTGGCGATAAAAGCTCAGCACGCCGTACTTATAGAGTTCGTCGTCGATGTGTTCGACCTTGAGCGATTGGCCGAGATCCTCGACGAACTGGCGCGCGTCGGGGACGGGAAGACTGAAGCGTTCGAAGGGCTCGGCGTCTTTGGTGATCTTAGCCATTTGGGCTTCGATCGCGGGGAAGTCGGATTCAGAGATGTTTCGCGAGTCGGGAAGGTCGACATCGTAGTAGAAGCCGTTGGTCGTCGTGGGACCGAAAGCGAGCCGGGCGCCCGGGAAGAGTCGAAGAATAGCACGCGCCATGATGTGGGCGGTGGAGTGTCGCAGGACATCGAGAGCCTCGCGATCACGAGAGGTGAGCAGCCGGAGTTCAATAGGCGTGTCCTTACCATCCTCAAGCGGCCGATCGAGGTCGACAATCGTGCCGTTGGCCACTGCGGCCACTGCGGCCTCGGCGAGGCGTTTGCCGATCCCCTCGGCGATTTCGCGGGGGCGAACCCCTTCGGGATATTCCTTCAACGTTCCGTCGGGCAATTTGATCTGGACCATCGTCGGCATCCGGCCCGGTTTCGCGGCCGGCCTTTCTTCAAACTCTTCCACACGAGTGACGCAGTACCGCCGCCCCGACCTACAACGCCGGTTCGGCTCGGGCAAGCGTCGCTTTGATGCTTCGTATACTGGATCACGTTTCTAACGATGACCCGAACTCTCGCTGTAGAGGGTAATCCAATGGTTCGTCCGCTGCCAAGTCGGACACGAATCTCGGGTACGCCAACGGATTCTAGCAGGCCTTCAAAAAGAGTTCCCACTCGGCAAAGCCAAAGCGCGATCGCCATCGGCCCGGGATTCCGAAAAGAAAGTAAGGTTTCACGCTCTACCAAGTCGAAACTCACCTCCCTTTGTGTTCGTTCTCGCCCTGAGTTTGAGTTCGTTCGCGCCGTGAGTTTGAGTTCGTTCGCGCCCTGAGTTTGAGTTCGTTCGCGCCCTGAGTTTGAGTTCGTTCGCGCCCTGAGTTTGAGTTCGTTCGCGCCCTGAATGGGGTGGTGTGATCCTTCCGAGCATCAGGACCGATCGTTCGTTCGTTTGGCGAAGTGAATTGGCTTTGATCGGGGAAAGAGGGGCGCGTGATTGCCATTCGCTCGATCACTTGGTTGAGCGGGCCATTCCTGCGATATCGGTTTGCCAAAGAACATCAAGGCGTGAAGTCCCATTGTCATCATCGAAATCTGACCAGAACTCATCCCGCGAATTTTCAAAACGCCGATGGATTGCGGAGTGGTTGTCAACAGGAGGAACCCGTGTCAAAACGATCGGATCCTCGTCTCGGCGGCTTTGAGCGACCACACCGCAATCCATCATGAACCTAAAACGATTGAAGGAAGAGACGCTGTAATCCGTTGGCGCACCCCCAATCTCGACCCGTGCGTGCGACAGATGACAAATTCGAAAATGACAACGCCCGGTCCGTTTCAAAACGGGCCGGGCGCGTTTTAATCAGTCCGAGAGGCGGAAGACTTCGCGGTTCGATCTCAGTGTTTGACCATCATCGGATGCGACGAAAGCTTCTGGATGGCAGCGGCGTAACGCACAATTTCTCTTGGGGTTGGCGGGACGAGATGGGCACCGAACTTCTGGTCGACGGTCAGTGCGAACTCGTCAGCGATGATTCCCTGGGCGATGGTCCCGATATGGATGAAATCGCCGAGGAAGAAGGAGTGGTAATTGTCGCGAGGGTTGGTGAAATCGATCGTGGCACCACCGAATTGAGTGGGGGCTCCTCCGCCGGCCGCGATCTGTTTCGTCACCCCCGCGAGGTCAAGAATCGCGACGTTGGGATTGACTGTCGCAAACTGCGTGACCGCCGTGTTGAACCCGATGATCGACTGCCTGACCGCTCCTAGCAAGAGCTGACCTTGTGGAGTAGAACCTGCCGCATGCGCGGCCGGGATGATCGAGACATCCGGTAAGGTCACAAGAACGATCTTAATGTTCGGGTTCGCGGCCTGAAGCGTCAGCACAGACCTCTCCACGTTCCCGACGAGATTGAACGTGAGGCTCTGGAGATCCAAAGGGATATCCGCCGGGGCCACTTTGCCAGCCTCAATGTCGTCGATGAAGTGAAGGTAGTCGTTTCCACCGATGAAGATCGAGACGTATTTCACCCGACCCTGCTCGACTTGAGCCGTCATGCCGGGAAGCTGGTTCGCCACCATGTCGTTACTGGTCGCGTCACTACGGGACCAATTATCGGCGAATCCCGCGTTGCGCGGTTCGCCTCGCAACGTGGTGGTATAACGCCCAAAGGAAACACCTCGCGTGGCGTTCAGGAGTTCGATCCAATTTCTCGCGGTGCTCCGGTCTGGTGAATAGAAACGATATTCGTCGGAGTAGCTGTCTCCCATCGCACCCACCGGACCGACGAACGGGGCCTGCGGGAAGTTGACCGGTTTGGACGTTGCCATGACATGCGCGGTGGCTGGATGTGCGACATGCGCCGCGACGGAACTCAAGACGAGGCGCTCTTCGAGGCGATCGCCTAGCAACGGTCGGAATTGACGTCGATTCAACATGTTCGAGCCTTCTCCGAGTTGGGGGGACTGCCAGCCGTGACGGCTGCGACGCTAACCGATTATTGGATTCGAGGCGAAAGGGGCGGCAGACGCACCATTCGCCCGGACATCTTAGAGGCTAGAATTTCGGGGGTCTAGGCAATTTTCATCGTCACAACAAGTTTCGACGTTAACCCCTTTCCAGATATACTGGAGAGTTCGCTCAGGTCCCCCGGGGTTGCTTCGACCTCTCTTTCCGGCTCTGGGTAGATGAAGGGGGCTTTGGCGAAGAAAGACAGCGGAGCATAGCCGCGAGGTGCCGATGCCTTGCCAGGTTCCCGCATTACGAATTAGTCTGGAGGGACTGGACGTCGCGACGGGCCTGCCGAGGTGGCCACCCATGCTTTTGTGACGAGGCATTCCACGCTCGCGATGTCGGAGGGAACCGCCATGCACACAGGAGAATCAGCCCCGGAAGATGCGAACGAGATCGCGACTTTTCTTGAGAAGGTCCGCGCGGGGGATGAGCAAGCGGCCCGTGAACTGTTGAACCGCTATGAGGCGGAGGTGCGACTGGTGGTCCGTCGACAGTTGCCGAAGCTCTTGCGCTCACGCTTTGATTCGCTCGACTTTCTCCAGAGTGTCTGGGGCAGTTTCTTCCGTCGGGTAAGGAGTGGTCCCTCGGAGTTTGAAGACTCGCGGCACCTTGTCGCCTTTCTCGCGCGGGCTGCGAAGAATAAGGTAATCGATGAATATCGCCGCGCCGCAAGCCGGAAACAGGACATGCATCGCGAGGAGCCGCTTTGGGGTGAGAGTGGCCGTCCCAAAGAACTGGCCGCGCAAACTGACACCCCGAGCCAAGTGGCCCAGGCACACGAGGTTTTCGATAGACTTCAATCGCTTCTTCCCCAAGATCGCCGGTCCATTCTCGACCTGAAGGCCGAGGGACTCTCCAGTCGCGATATCGGAGAGCGTCTGGGAATCAGCGAGCGAACCGTACAGCGGGTTCTCGAAGAACTTCGACGTCGCGCTGAAGACTGGGAGCGTGAACGTCAGGAAGCGGAGGAGTCTTGAGTATGGGCACGTCCAGCTCGGGCAGGACGTGGGAAGACGCAGCGTCACCGACCGCTTTAGGCCTGGCTCGGCGATTTGAAACCGATTGGCACGAAGCCCCGCCGGGAAACTTGCGGCCTGACATTTCCACATATATCGACGTCTCCGATGGAAGTCCTGGAGCGAGACTCGCCCTGTTACTGGCCGACCTGACACTTTGCTTCGGGGCAGGAGAGCCTCGAGACCTTCGAGAGTACCGACTCAGGTTTCCCGACCTCGGAGAGGAGACCTTAGTCGCGTTGATCTACGAGGAATTTTGTCTCCGCGAAGATGCGGGACAAACCCCCGAGGCGGCCGACTACCTCAAGCGATTTCCGGAAGTCGCGGTATCACTTCGTCGCGTCCTGGACATCCACGGTCTGGTCGTTTCAAGCGAGACTCGGGAATTCGACACGAGCGGCATAAGCCGGCTTGACGCGACATTTCCGCTCGAAGGGGAGACGATCGCGGGCTTTCGGCTCGCGGAAGAACTCGGCCGAGGTGCGTTCGCTCGGGTCTTTCTCGCTGAGGAGAGGCAGCTCGCCGATCGTCCGGTCGCGTTGAAGGTGGCGCGAAACGGCTCACGCGAACCTCAGACGCTCGCGAGGCTTCAGCACACCAATATCGTGCCGGTCTATTCCTACCGCACGGACTCCGTCACCGGTCTGCACCTGCTCTGTATGCCGTATTATGGGAGGTTGACCCTCGCGCACATTCTCGCCGATGAATCGGTACGGAGCGCTCGCGCGGGGTCAGAGTTGCTCGCGGCGATCGATCGACTCGGAGCCTCTTCTGTTCCTCAGACATCACGCGCCGCGGGGCGTGTCGCGCTGGAGCGGCGGACTTACGTGCAGTCGATCGCGTGGTGGGGCGCGCGAATGGCGGAGGCGCTGGACCACGCGCACGAACGTGGGGTGCTTCACCGTGACGTAAAGCCGTCGAATGTGTTGGTCACCGCCGAGGCGATGCCGATGCTTCTCGATTTCAATCTGGCGCGCGAGGTGAACCTCGATGCGGAAGGGGCCGAAGAGGCCGTGCCGGGGGGAACGCTCGATTACATGGCTCCCGAACACATTGAGGAAATGCTCGAAGGGATCTCGAACCAAGTCGGTGTGGCGTCGGACCTTTACGGGCTTGGGGTCCTACTGTACGAGGCGATCATGGGAGAGCGCCCATTTTCACCCCCGAAAGGATCGACGACGGCTGTCGAGCTGCTTCGTCGAGCCGTCGGGGAACGTCGTCTCGGCTCGCCACGCTTGCGAGAAAAGCGACCCGAGGTTCCTGCGGCGCTTGAGGCCGTGATCCGGCGTTGTCTCGTTCCGGAGCCTTCGGGTCGGTATGCTTCCGCGGCCGATCTCGCGATCGATCTCCAAGCTGTCGCCGACGACCGTCCTTTGAAAGTTGCCAAGGAGCCGTGGCCGGACCAGATTGTCCGATGGCTCCGAAGGCACCATCGGCCGATTCTGGCAGCAGCACCTATCGTAATGGCTCTCGCGTTGATCGGCGGCCTCATTGTCAATGCGAGGAGCGAACGCGATCGTCTGATGTCAAAAGTCAGAAGGCTCTACGATGAGGGGGCGGGTGCCGAGGCTTCGGGGCAGTTCGCGAGGGCGGGCGTTCTGTACAACTCGGCGGTCAAGCTCGCTGAAAATTTAGATCGTTCTAACGACGCTGCCAAAGTTGCTGGCCCCACGATGCTCTGGACAAGCCTGGACGAGCTTCGGCAACAAGCGCGGACGCGACAGCTGATCGCGGAACGGACCGACGACTATCGGAGAGTCGCAGACGGGCTTCCGAATCAAACGAATTCTCTTCGCTTTCGTCTCGCGGGGTTCGGAGAAGACCTTTCGGCGATCTCGTCGGAAATGGAACGCGTGTTTCGGCCGTTTTTCGTCTTCGAACCGGGAGATTGGCTGCAACGCCCGGACATCAAGAGTTTCCTGGACGACGGTCGGCGAGTTCGCGTTGTCCGCGAGCTCAACGAGCTTCTCTTTCTCTGGGCGCTGGCGCTGCAAGCGACCGGCGAGCCTCAGGCGATTGCGCGGTCTTTGCGGATCTGCGACAAAGCCGATGAGTTCGCGCTCCCGCAGAGCGTCTGGCATGCGCTTCGCGCGCGGGCAGTCGCACGCCTGGAGGACCGAATCGGCCCGCGGGACGATTCTGGCCTGGAACCCATCAAGCCAGCGGAGGAAAACTCCGCCATTGGCAGCTTTCAGTGGGGTTATCTCTATTTCAAGGAAGGCAAACGCGAGGTCGCTCAAGAGTTTCTCAAGAGGGCGGTACGACTCGAACCCGGAAATGCCTGGTATCAATACTGCCTCGGCCGGGCCTTTGACGAAGAATCCGGGCGGACCTCCATCGAGGCATTGCGTCATTACGATGCGGCGCTGGCTCTCCAGCCTCAATCGCCCTGGGTCCGGTTTAGCCGTGCCCAAGTCTACCGGCTTCGAGGC